>JAFTEK010000062.1 GCA_017453705.1 Treponema sp. | reverse complement strand
TTCAAGGATGACATGAAAATTACAGACCTTGTTTACTTTAGTGCAGATGTGAACAGCTATGGTGAATTTGAGAACATTCCAAAAGCCTCAAAATTCAGCTCCTTCAAAGGGAGAAAGCATCTGAGTGTCACATGCCAGAGCAGGTCTCTAGCACATTTTGTTCTGGATCCTCAGTATGGCATCACAAAGAAGATGATAGCCACGCTAACAGAGGCCGCAAAGGGATACGATGGAATAAACATAGACTTTGAACTAATTCCTGCCCGCGACATCCAGAACTTCCGTAATTTCGTGCGTGATATGCGGGCGAGCCTGGGAAGGGAGAAGTGGCTCACAATTGCCGTACCTGCCAGGCTCAAGACAATTGATGATGATGCCTTTAATTACGTAAAACTGGAGCCTTACGTAGATAGAATTTTCATAATGGCTTACGATGAACACTGGAGCACAAGCAAGCCTGGTCCGATTGCAAGCACTGACTGGTGCCGCAGGATTGCAAACTACGCACTGTCTGTGCTGCCCCAAAAGAAAGTTGTCATGGGTCTGCCCTTTTATGGCAGAACATGGCAGGAAGAATCATACGGTCAGGCCTGGTATTTCTCCGGTGTAAATCGAATTATGGGCGAGAACAATGTAAGAGAAGTTGAGCGGGATAACGGAGTACCATACTTCACATTTGATAAAAATATAAAGGTAACAGGCTACTTTGAGGATGCATATTCCACAGTGGAAAAATGCAAGCAGTACCAAGCAGCCGGCTGCAACAGAATAGGCTTCTGGCGTATAGGTCAGGAAGACCCCAGTTTCTGGGACTGGCTCATTGTAAAATAGGAAGGAAAACATATCATGCTCAGAATACTTTTTTCAATTCTTGCCTCTTTGATTTCAATTTATGCCATAATATGCGTGGTCAGGATTGTTCTCACTTGGATACCAAGCGTGACCTTCCATCCTGCCTCAAAGTTTCTTTCGTCAATCTGCGATCCCTATCTGGACATTTTTCATGGGATACGATGGATGCGAATAGGAGGACTGGACTTTAGCCCGGCCATTGCACTCTGCTTTCTTGGAGCTGCAAGTACAATATTCAGCCACCTTGCACACAGCAGAACATTGGGTCTGGGAAGCATCCTTGCCCTTATTATGCAGACTGCAGGAAGCATAGTCTCGTCAGTGATTGGATTCCTCATCCTTCTTTTCATTGTACGCCTTATTATAATACTGGTGAGCGGAGAATCATTCTCTAGCAATCCGCTAAGCTATCAGTTTGACCAAGCCTTAGGGCCGGTTGTGACAGGCATATCCAGGACATTCACAGGAGATAGAAAAATAAGCTACAAGACAGGACTGATTATCGCAACAGTAACCCTGATAGTCCTTAACATAATAGTCCAGATAGTTTTTTCAATTCTTGCAGGAATGTTGGCATCCCTACCCTTGTGAGCCACACTCGGCACGAATAAAACTACATTTCCGAGCGATATTTTGCAACGGTGCGGCGGGCAACTTTAATCCCCCGCTCCGCCAGCATATCGCTTATCTTTTGATCCGAGAGCTTTTCCTCGTGTTCTTTCAGTATTTTTGCAATCTCCGCCTTAACTTTATCACGGCTACTTCCTTCCACAGAACCATCCGCATTGGCACCGACAGAGTTTACAAAGAAATACTTCATGGCAAAAAGCCCCCACGAGCACTGGATATATTTGCTCAAAACCATGCGAGACACAGTTGTCTCATGTACTTCCAGCACAGCGGCAATATCTTTTTGCTTTAGAGAAACAAGATGGCCCGGCCCCAGAGAAAAAAACTCATGCTGCCTCTTGACCAGCATACATACTCCGCGTAGTAAAGTATTTTGCCTGCCCTCCAGTGCGCTTATGAAATCCCTTGCCCGTTTCATTCCCCCTCTTATTACAGCCCCCTGGTCTTCACCAGTATAGTTTGAATAAGCGGGATTAATCGCAACAGAAGGTATTCCAGAGGATGCAAGCCTTACCTGCCAGACCACTCCATTCTGGACGACAATGCCCTTGCTAAAGTCCTCCGTTAACTTCTCGGCCTCCTCATCGTCAATTCTCTCAACATATACATCCGGCTCAACATAGTTTGTCCCGGAGCTGCTGAAATCCCTGGCAGGATATGGCTCAAGACTACGTATAAAAGCCAGCGCATTCTCCGCGGCCACCGGATCAACAGTCATACGTTTCCACTCTGAATCAGCATCCACTCCAAACAGTTTGGATTGAACGTCAAGAAAGCCCTTTGATTTACGCACTATCGAAGAAACTGTCGGGGGATTCAAAAAATCAAAATGCCCGTCAAGAAGAAAGAGGGCGAATTTCGGTGCATCTGCCCTTTGCCGAGCCTGGACAAGAAGGCTTTCTTCCGTATTCTTGCAACAGCAGCCGGGAGGATCAAACTGCTGTATCAGTCCAATCATCTTGTTAAGGTCTGACTCACCAGTTACAGTGGAATTCTTGTCAAGAAGCGATACAGGAGCCAGTATATGAAATCCACGGGAATCCAAATTGCCTATAAGCCTTTCCCCAAGTTCCATCTCCTCCCTGGATAAGTTCATGACATGGAGCTGGGAGAGTAAATAGTCTTGCAACGGACGTCTAGTGTCAGCATGGGCTTCGAGCGCGGCCTGATGGCGGTCACTGTCCATTTCACCAGCAGAACTGGAAGATGAAACCCTTATGGAACTATCATATCTTCGACTTGTGTGGACATCCCCTCCCCTTTTATCCTTCGTTATAATCAAGGCGGGATTGTCCTGGACTTCATTATAAACAGCTTCCCTCAAATCTGTCCCCGACATTGAAAGAATGTTCAAGGACTGAATCTGAACTTGGCTCAAAACTTGAACCTGAGACTGACTCTGCCATTGAGCAAGCTTGGTCTCAACCATTTTGCCCCCTGTTATTTATTTTCTTTCAAAAATCCTTCTCCAATAAATCAAGAGCAGGATTACAGTTAAAAGAAGTGCCAGTATGTCAGAGACAGGACCTGCCCACAAAACTCCTTCGACACCAATAAAAATAGGGATTGCAATAGTCGCAGGAATCTGGAAGAGTATCTGCTTGGAGAGAGAGAGTATGGAAGCCTGCACAGGATAGCCTAATGACTGGAAAAAAATACCACTCATAATCTGCACTCCTGCCGTAGGTATAAGCATAAGGAAAATCCTCATGCACTTAACTGCAAACTCATTGTATAATTCGCTTTCCGAGCCAAATATGCTGATTACCGCCATAGGTCTCAGCTGGGCTATCAAGAAGGCTAAAATACATATTGCAGTAGACAAAACAGCAACAAGCCTGAAACACTCCTTTACACGTCCATAGCGACCACTTCCATAGTTGTAACCAAAAATCGGCTGGGCACCAGCGGAAAGTCCTATAACAATACTGATAATTATGGCAAAAACTTTCATAGTAATGCCAAGAGTGGTAATCGGTATATCAGGCCCGTATTTGCTATTCAATCCGTACTGAACCAAGATGTTATTTCGTACAGCAATTGCGACAACCATTGACATCTGGGTAATAAAACTGGATACACCCAGGCGAGCGACCTTCGGGATAAAAGAAAAGCTCTTCTTCCACAAAGCCAGCGTCAGCTCCACATTGCTCATCTTGTGAATAAAGTAATAGACGTTCAGCATGGCGTTGACAAACTGCCCAAGTATCGTGGCAAGGGCAGCCCCCTTTACCCCCCAGTGGAAGACAAAAATAAAGAGGGGATCGCACACAAGGTTTATGACGGTACCGGAAAAAAGACCTATCATATTGTACCGGGGATTTCCATCCGCCCTGATAAGGCTAGAGCCTCCAGCACAGATGGCAAAAAAGGGCAATCCGCATGTTATTATAGTTCCATATTCAATGGCATACGGAAGAATTGCCTCTGTCGCACCGAAGATATGACAAAGGCGGGGAAAAAAAAGCAGGTATCCGATGGCTATAAGCAGTCCGCCAATCACAAAGCCCGTTATACCGGCAAGACAGCTCTTGGCAGCATCCTCCCTCTTGTTCTCCCCCAGCCTAAGGCTGAACATAGCGGCAGCCCCATCCCCGAACAAAAGTGAAAAAGCCATCGCAAAAGATGTCATAGGAAACACAACTGTCGTAGCCCCATTCCCTAAGTAGCCAACACCCTGCCCGATGAAAATCTGGTCTATTATGTTGTAGAGTGCGTTCACGACCATAGAAACAATGCCGGGAACAGCAAATTTCACCAAAAGCCTGCTTATTTTTTCAGTACCAAGGATGTTGTCTTTTTTATCCTTGTCTTTTCTTTCCAAACTCATATCCAAGATGATAGCAATTTATCTGAAAAGATTCAACGACCAGCTTTCAATTGTCAACGCAAGGATTTGAACCCCTTCAATATGTCTGACATAAGTTTTTTCTTTAGGGCATCAGGTATTGTTTCCTTATGGGCATCATATTGGGGGGCAAAAACCGCGTTCTTGATTTTCCCATTCTTTACAAAGTATACGGTCGGAGCATCCAAATGCTTGATATTATTCTCATCATAAGGAAGATAATCAAAAGCCATTTCCACCAAAAGATCATAGTCATCCATGTCTATATTGGACTTCCATTCCTTGTTCGCCCTAGTATCTGCGTAATAGACTTTGCCCCAGTCAGATTCTTTGCCAGCATAATTTAGAACTGGCATCAAGTCACGGCACCAAGGGCATCTGGAAAATCCAAAGTAAATCACGAAAGACTCCTTTCGCCCTACCATTTCATACATATCCTTTATATTGGACTTGACAAAGAAGTATTCCTCAGCCGCATCGTATGTTTCATACGAAGACATATCTGCCCATTCTTCTCCATCAGAAAGCTCAAGCCCGGACATAAGCCTGCTGTCATCAGTTTTTGAAGTCGCACAGGCAACAATAGAAAAAAGCAGTGCCAGTGAAATCACAACCACAATTGTCTTTTTAAAACACTTCATAATAATATAAACTCCTGAGCCAGTTGCAAAAATCCAGGCTCCTTAAACAAGTTCCTCTATTTTCCCACAGTGTGTATAGCCTTATCCGATATGTCACGTGTAAAGCCGTCATCGCTGTAAAGCCTGTAACCTGAGCCGGTTCCCACAAAGTCCAGCCTGTCAACACTGATATCAGCCGAAGACTTGGCTTTCATAGCGTCCTTTGCAAGAGGAACGAGGCAGTTCTTGCGGACAAAAAAAACCACAGCATCAAGGGGTATACTGACAAAGTATGAACCCCTTGATTTTTCCTCCGTTGTCACCTTGCCCCGCTGCCAAGTCACCTTTGTCATCTGTTCGGGCAAGTAAACATAACGGGATGTGGCGTTTTGCCTGTATATGGGAGCAATCATTATCCCCTCCCCCACCAAAAGCTGATCCTCACACTCAAGCGCATGATGGTCATCAGGCCAGTCAAAACCAATCGGCTTGATAAACATTCCACCTGACAAAGCCGCCTTTACAAACTCGCTGTATATATAAGGCAGAAGGGCATAACGCAATGCAAGTAAGCTCTTGAAATCATCCGTGGTTCCAAATGCGTAACATTCCTGGTTCCGTCCGTTCCAAGCACAATGGTTTCGCATAAGAGGCGTAAACACCCCCAAAGCCAGCCATCGAAGCAAAAGGTCGGATGTCACATCACCTCCAAATCCCCCTATGTCAGCTCCAGAATACAGATAACCTGCCATATTAAGAGATGGCAGCATCTTTATCTCCTGCTCCAGATGCACCCATGTGGACTTATTGTCCCCTGTCCAGATACCCCCATAGCGGTGTGAGCCAGTGCAAGATGCCCTGCTGTAAAGAAGCATACGGCAACCCGGTGAAATTTTTCGCAAAGCCTCAGCAGCAGCCTGCGTCATTTTGGATCCATAGAGGTTGTGGATTTTGTCGTGCCTTATCATCTCTCCATCAACATTATGGTAGAACGACTTGTAGTCTTCCATCGTGCTGAATGTGCTGCCGCTCAAAGGAGTGAACTGGAAAAAGCTGTCTATATCCAAATTCTTTCCGGCAAAACTCGCCATCTTCTCAAAGACAGCCTTGAGGCTGTCTTTTGTATAGAAAAGGGCAGGTTCGTTCATATCATTCCAAAAGCCTTCTATGCCCGCATCAGTCAGCCTCTTGTACTTGGAACCAAACCATAGTGCAGCCTCGTCCTGCATGAAATCCGTAAAAGCTGACTCGCCGGGCCATACCCCGGCAGTAAAATCACTGCCATCCTCTTTTTTGCAGAAATAGCCTTTGGCATGACCTTCTTCATAAACGTCATAGCCTTCCTGGACTTTTATACCCGCGTCAATTATCGGAACCAGGCGCACCCCGTCTTCTTTGAGTTCCGATGACAAAGCGGACAAATCCGGGAACTTTCCACTGTCCACCGTAAAGTCCTTGTAGCTGTCCATGTAATCTATATCCAGACATACGGCATCCAGAGGCAGATTATTCTTCCGATAGCTTTCCACAACTTGCCGCACATCTGCCTGTGTCTTATAGCCCCAGCGACTCTGTTGAAAGCCAAAGGCCCAGCGGGGAGGTATGTAACTTTGGCCTATAAGATGGCGATACTGGCGAACAACGTCATTTAACTCGCTCTCAATGCGATCCGGGGCAGGAGTTATCATATAAACATCCAACCCCATATCAGCACTGGTGACTACAAGCTCCGATGAATCAGTCCACCCTATGTCAAACCTGACACGGGCAGGACTGTCAAAAAAAACAGCAAAGCAGACGCTATTGTACTTACTGCCGTTATAAACAATAAGAAAATTGTGCGCCCCATACATGGAAGATGTGAACTCGTCCTGGCTGGGAACATCAGAGCACCAACTCTCGTACAGGCCGCCCCGTTTGTTGATGCCCCTCATCTGCTCGCCCAAGCCAAAAACGCAGTCCCCCCTGTCCATACGGTAAATCCACTTGAACGGCTCTGACGAACACAGACTGCCAAATTGCATGACCGAGCCGGAGGGGGAACTTTCCAGATGCTGGACAACCGCCCCCGTCCGGACGGTTTTTCCAAAAGTGAATCTTTCTATCATATTCCTGTCAGCGCAAGTTAGCGAATCTGAATATACTCACTCCAGTGAGGCTGATTGTAAATATCAGTAAACCTATACATCAACCTAACGTTGTCGGAACCGACATTCACGTTGCTTATCTCCATTTTTGAAGATACAGTCATCCGCTCCCCAAGCTTATAGCTGTCCTTATAGTCCCCTGAATAACCGTAGTAGTCACACAGGAAATCCAGCTTATCACCAACCTGAAGCTCCGTCATGCTCTTGGCAACCACATCGCTGGTTTTGCTGTTGTAGTCCATTGCGGCACCGGCTATATATCCGTATGGATGCTCATTGTCAAACACTATCCATAAGTTAACCCTGTCACCATTAAGCAAGGCGGGAACACGGCCTGTTATAGTGTAGGCATCCCCATCCTCAGTTGTATCCATGTGGTAATAGGCCACAGGCTGGCCATTAATGGCTATCCAAGTCTTATCAGTGCGCGCAAGCAAATCACCGGAGTCCGTCCAGTCGTAAACATTGTCCAACCCCAGGTCAATATAGCCTTCGCCATCATCATAGAACATATTCATGTCCAAAGCATGAACAAGCGACCACTGCTCTTCGTCCAAGTGCATCTGGTACTTACCATTTGCCGTCTTGCTCCAACGGAGGGCGGAGTCATCAAAATAATTGGCACTGATGTAACCCGCGGTTTCATCTGTGGACATAGCCCTTCCGGACAAGAAGTTGCTTGACGCAAGACCGCCGATTATGCTGCCGAGGGCGCTGCCCCCCCCGGAACCACCGCCAAGGAAGCTTCCGAGTATACTGCCGATTGCATCCTCGCCAGACGAGGAACTGGAGCCTAATAAGTCAAAGAGAGAGCCTACAGGGGATGCGGCAGAGGAGCCTCCAGATGCCGCCTGCCCGCAGACTTCCATGCTGGCAAAAGCCTTTATACAGTCTGCGTAGCTGTCATCCATCCCGATGTCCTCATAGTTGTCACATGCCGTGTCAACGTAAGAGGCATTCTTGTAAGGAAAGTAAATAGACACCCCATAGGCATTGGTCATGTTGGAAGAGGTCTTGTTGTATTTGACAGCCCCCTGCAAAACCTTGGCAAGAGCCTTACCCTCGTTATTGCCTGTCTTGTTGCAAAGATCCACCAAATCTATCTGGTCTATCCTGCTGGAAGAAGCAAACTCCCTGGTGTTATAACGTGCGTCCGAGACAGTCTTGTAGTTGTCCTTGGCAATCAAATTAGTCAATGACTTGGAAAAAGATGTAAGCTTGGACGGAACTGTATTGGAGAATTCCGCCAAGTCTATGATGGAGAGGGTTGTCTTTTGACCGGGGCACTTCTGGTTGCATTTGCTCACAAAATCGTCCACGATTGTCTTGCCAATCTCCAGAGTGGAAGTAGAAGTGTTGGCTCCCAGCTGGTTGAGCCAGTTAGTATAGAACCAGCCGATTCCAGGCTCCGTCTCCTCGGAGCTTATCATATAGTCACCGTAGCTGTTGAGCATCAAGGCTGTTTCCGCCGTGGCCATAAGACAGGCATCAAAGCCGATGAAGTCAAACTTCACACCTCCGTCTTTAAGGGCTTTATTTATTCCTGACAAGCTCATTGAGCCTTTCCTGGGGTTCTTCTCATCATATCCATAACCAGAGACCGAGCCACCGCCGTGATCCCAGAAAATAAGCTCATAGCGGTCTGCAGGATATTTTGACTTGCACCATTTTATATAAGAAGAAAGGGTGTTGGGATCAGTCATCACCTTGTTGCCGTCGCTCTTGACCAGCGGCTTGAGCCCACCGGAGACGACCTGGTAAATCTGGTTATCAGAATTGGATATGCCCTGCGTCTTCCAGTTTTTGCAACCCCCGGTGTAAACGAGCAAATTCACCTTGTCGCCGATATCAGCAGCAGCCATCTCACCCAGGTCAGAAGAAGCCATGCCATGCTTGGACTCAAGGTCGGTACCGCACATATAGACCATGATTGTCACCGTGTCGTTGCCGCCACCTACAAGCTTGGTATACTTAGCCCTGGAACCAGAAGCAACAGATGTGTCAAGCCTGGAGTAAGACGTAGCAGAACCTGACGAAGAGCTGGATGAAAGTGAGCCGGAAGAAGCAGAGCCGCCTAGAATGCCAGAAAGTCCGTCCAAGATGGAACTGGACGAAGAGCTTTCTGCCTGGGTCTCCTGCTGGGAACTACTTGTGCCGGAGTTGCCCCCTGAGGACAAGCCGCCGCCCAGGAACATCTTGACAAGCAGGACGATGATAACCAGTCCTATTCCGCCACCGCCTATTGCCCTTACGCCGCCAGAAGAAGAGCCAGAACTGGAAGATGCACCGGGTTTTCCATAACCTGAGGATGAGCCTACCGGCCCTGTACCAAGCCCCTCGCCTCTCTTGTGCACTCCCGCACTGTTGTTAGTCACATGCGTATCCCTTCCACGGGGTCGTTTCTGGTCCATAATAATCTCCTATATCAAGAATCAGAGCAAGCCGGAAACTGGATTAAGACAACCAGACTGCTCCTCCTCTACAATATAGCTTATTTTCACAAGCCTTGCAATTGCAAAAATTAGCCTGTAAAAACCGGCCAGCCTGTGATATAATATTTATATGGCAGATTTGAAGAACTACAGACCAATGTATATTTTGGATCCCTACAAGGGAACTGACTTTAGGGGGGAATGGCCCACAATCCCGGAGATGTTCAAGATAAGCGTCAAGCGATGCCCTGACCGCCCCTGCTTCATCGATTTCGCCGAGGACGGAAGCAAAAGAAGCTTTTCCTATACCGATGTTCAAAAACATGTCCTAAAATTGGCAGGCTTTCTCATAGAAAACGGCCTCGCCAAAGGTGACAAGGTTGCCGTCACAGGGCGGAATTCCCCTGAGTGGGGCACGGTATTCCTTGCGACCCTGTTCGCCGGAGGAATAATCTGCCCGATAGACTGGGCCTTAAGCACAGACCTCCAGGAAAACCTTCTGGCGGCGGCTCAACCCAAATTCCTTTTTGTGGACGAGGACAAGTATGAGCACTACGAAAGCTCCCAGATTCCATACGAGCTCTATTCGCTCAGCCCAAAGCACTCCGGCAGATATGTATACAAGCTTGAGCCAAAGGTCGACCACCCCCTGCCCAGCGCAGACCTTGAGGACACGGCGGCCATACTCTTTACCTCTGGTACAACCAGCAAGCCCAAAGGGGTCATGCTGAGCCATAAGAACCTAGTCTCCGACTGCTACTCAGCCCAAGACAACATGAAGCTCTACCAGACGGATGTTTTCTACAACCTGCTTCCCATACACCACGCATACACGATGCAGGCAGCCTTCATCGAGCCGTTGTCCGTGGGGGCAGCCATAGTCTTTGGCAAGAGCCTTTCCGTCAGCAAAATCATGGCAGACCTCAAAAACGGTGAAGTCACCATGCTTCTGGGAGTCCCGATGCTCTTCAACAAGTTTGCGGCCGGAATCCAGAAAGGAATAAAGAACAAAGGACCGGCAGCCTATGGACTAATCCGACTGCTTATGGGCATTTCATATACCATAAAAAAACTGACCGGCAGCAATCCCGGAAAGAAGATGTTCGCCTCCGTGCTCAAGCAGGCAAATCTAAGCACCGTCCGCATAGCGATTTCTGGCGGAGGCCCCTTGGACAAGAATGTTTTCAAATTCTTCAACGAGATGGGCATAGACTTTGTGCAAGGATACGGACTTACGGAGACTTCCCCCATCGTTGCCCTCAACCCTGTGGAGCACTTCAAGATAGAGAGCGTGGGCAGCTACTTTGCCAAGCACATGGAGATGAAGATAGACAAGCCCGGCGCGGACGGCGTGGGCGAAATCTGTGTGCGCGGCCCTATGGTCATGCAAGGCTACTACAGGATGAGCGATGAGACCGCCAAGGTAATAGACGGTGAAGGCTGGTTCCACACAGGCGACCTGGGCTGGCTGGACAGCGAGGGCTACTTGATGCTCTCCGGGAGAGCCAAGAACATGATTGTCACATCAGGCGGCAAGAATGTCTATCCTGAGGAGATAGAAGACCAATTCCAGATGGAAAGTGCAATACAGCAGATAACGGTGCAGGGCTATACCTCCAGCGAATCCGGTGACATAGGTGAGGGTGTGGCCGAAGAGATAGAGGCCTTGGTCTATCCGTCGGATACCCTATATGAATCCCTGTCCCTTGAACGCAAGGATGGCGAACAGCCGGATGCCGTACAAAAGGCTGTGAACGAAAGCATTTCCAAAGTGAACAGGCGACTACAGCCCTACCAACGGATTACCAAAGTCACCCTGCTGGACAAGCCGCTTGAGATGACGACGACGCTCAAGGTTAAGCGCAACTACAACAAGAACTAAAAAAAAGCCCAGCCTCACGGCCGGGTCTTTGAAGTGGAGATGACCGGACTTGAACCGGTTACCTCTTGCATGCCATGCAAGCGCTCTAGCCAGATGAGCTACACCCCCAGAAACGATGATTCATAATATCAGAAAATACTTATCCTCGTCAAGTGCCAGCGACAGAATTTTCACAAAAAACTGCGGCAAGTTCAAAGAATCTCTCTCATCGTGCTGCCCGGAAGTCCCCTTCCGTGAACTGTAAGTTCACACTTCTGCGAACTGTAAGTTCACACTTCCGTGAACTGTAAGTTCACACTTCTGCGAACTGTAAGTTCACACTTCCGCGAACTGTAAGTTCACACTTCCGCGAACTGTAAGTTCACACTTCCGCGAACTGTAAGTTCACACTTCCGCGAACTGTAAGTTCACACTTCCG
>JAFTEK010000061.1 GCA_017453705.1 Treponema sp. | reverse complement strand
TGGTGTCCAGCGGAATCGTCTCTTCCACGAACTTCTTGAACGTGAGCTTAAATGGAAGCGAGAAGTCGTATGTCTTTCCTGTCGTCAGCTTGTACGTGACCTTCAGGCTGTAGCTGCCGTCGCTGTTCCACCATGAGGACAGGGGAATACCTGCAAGGAAGGTGACGGATGAGCGGGATGAGTCGCCTTCCAATATATAGAAATCGGCCTTGTCCAGCCGTTTATCCCCGTTGTAAAGCTCCAGGCTTGCCGTGCTTTTGTCCAGGCCAAGCTTGATTTTCTTGAGCTGCCTGCTGTTCTGGGAGATGACCATGCGGGCGAACACCGCATCCCCAGGGCAAGGGGCATCGTTGTAGCGCACCGAGATGCTGTAGTCCTCACCTTCAAAGAGGGCATCCTTCGCAACTGCCTGTCCTGCCGTGAAAGCTGCCAATGCCAGCAGACAGCAGATAAAAACCTTGATTCTTTTCATTTCAATCTCCTGTATAAAACAATTTTTCTTGTCTTGGGGAACCTCTAAAAAGGGGGCTTGCCCGGTTTTTAGGGATTACCTTGACTTTATCATGTCCACGATCATGACCTGGGGAATCTCCACTCCGTTGAAGTAGTTCCTCTCCAGGTGGTACAGGATGTCCAGCCTGTCCCCGGCCTCAAAGTCCCGGTGCAGCCGCTCTCCTTCACCCCAGAATATGGCAGGCCACTTGTACTTGCCGCAGTCAAGTTCCAGCTTAAGGTGCAGGCGTTCGCCCCTTCCCATCGTTATGGCCTTGGAGACTTTCACGCCCCTTGTCTGGAAGAGCAGGGCAGGGTTCTCCTCCCCGAATGGCTCCATCCTGTCTGAAATGTTTAACAACTCTGGGGTCAAATAGTTAGGGGGAATGTTGGCATCTATATCATAGCTATCGGCCTTTGGCTCTGCCAGTTCAAGTTTTTCCGCAAGGGCTGCAACTTCCTGCTCGAATTCTGGCAGCCTCTTCCTCTCAAAGCTGAATCCCCCGGCTCCCGCATGACCTCCGTGGCTGGTGAAAATGCTTTCCATCTTGTTAAGGAAGTCCGACACGTTCACCCCCCGTGCGGACCGCATGGAGCCTATGGCCATGTTCCCCACAAAGGTGACGATCATGGCTGGGACTGAGTTACGCTCAGCTATCTTTGCGGCCACGCTCCCGGTAATCCCCTTGTTAATCCTCTCGTCCACAACCAGGCAGATTTTGCCATGATGTTTTTGGATGGAAGCCTGTGCCTCAAGAGCTGTATAGCCTTCCGCATCAGCTGAGAGCTGCTTTCTCTGGTTGTTGCAGTCAATCACCTTTAGGGCGATGCGCTCCCGTTCCCTGGGATCCTGCTCCGTGAAAAGGCTGGCAGCCAGCTCAGACTGTCCGAGCCTGCCGGGGGCATTCAGGCATGGGGTCAGGCTCCAGCCCAGATCCTTTGACAGTATTTTTCTGCCCAGCAGCTCGCTTGATGACATAAGTTCCAAAAGCCCCGGCCTTATATGCCTGGCGTTAAGGGATGCCAGCGCATTCCTGACGAATATGCGGTTCTCATTCCTGAGGGGCATTATGTCCGCTACGGTTGACAGGGCCACCAGCTGTAAATCAAGCTCCTCCTGTGAAGGCAGGCCTATGAGGTTTTCCTTCAGCTCCATGTTGGCGTATGTGACGAATATGTTGTACAGGCTCCCGATCCGTGTCGGGGGGTGGTTGCCGTACTTTGCTATCTTGGATTTTTCCTTTAGTTTGTCCAGTGAAAGGGATGTGAATGCGGGGACAAGGGAGGAGATGAGCTTTCGCAAATCCTGAAGCTCAAAGTCCGTGCCGGAGAAGAAGCTCTGCCTTAGGAGCGGCCCCACGGATCCGCTGTCCCAGGCTACGATAATCTGCCCTTTTAGGAATTCCGGGATTGCGCTCCCCTGAGCCTGTGAGGAGGCATCCAGCTTTTCTGTGAGTATGCCGCTCGTGGGGAACAGGTTCCTTGTCTTAAGGCAGTTTACGCTTATTGTTCCGTCACCTGAGTCCTCTGCGTCCAGCAGGCTGACGGACTGCCCGTACCAGGGGCTTTTTGAGAAGCGGAGCGCGCTGACGAGCTTGAAAGCCACGGCGCAGCCGGATATATCCCTGAAAAAATTCTTGTGCACCAGGTTCGGGCACTTTGGATCAAGCACTATGGCCGGGGATGGAATCTCTTCCTGTGGCTCGTGGTGGTCGGTGACAATCACGTCTATTCCAAGCTCTGACGCGTGGGCGACCTCCGCGTTGTTGGAAATTC
>JAFTEK010000060.1 GCA_017453705.1 Treponema sp. | reverse complement strand
TGTCCTTCCGCATCAGGAAGTCTATCTCCATCAGCGGTTTGCCCTTGGCATCATATTCCACATAGAAAAGGAGCTTGTGCCCGTTGGAGCGGAGGCACTGCGCGACGACGTTCTCCACGAACATCCCTTCGTTGACATGAAGCCTGTCCGTCAGAATCGCCTTGTAAAAGTCATTGTCCATGTAGGAACCGTCGCCGAAGCTCAGGTTTATGAGGAGCCCGGTGTCCAGCAAATAGCACTTGAACCTTTCGTCATCCAAATCGAGCGTCAGCGCGGGGCTGGGGTCGGAGACACTCCTCGCCACATTCACAATCATGGCCTCTTCCAGCCAGCGCAGGGGGCCGCCGTACTCCCTGTACCTGGCATTCTTGTTTATATGGGACAGTTTGAAGCTGCTGCTCTTCTCATGCTTGGAAAGCTCGGAAGGAACGTTGTCCAAGATGTTCCCGATGTAGCCGCCGTTCTCTTCTTCCTGGCTCTTGATGTCATTCCTGTACAGCGCGAGAATCTCTTTCTTGATGAAATCGACTGCCTCGAAATCCTTTTTTTCCGCGTACTTTACGACCGCCTGGGGCATTCCGCCGACGCACATATATTCCCTGAAGCGGCGGAAGACATCCTTGTGCAGGCTGCCCAAAGCCTTAAGATTGGTATAGCTGCCCCGCAGTATGGGCATCGTCATCTCATCGCCCATAGCCCACAGGAACTCCTCAAAATCAAGGGGGAACATCTCAATGGCGTATTCCTCCGACGGAATCAGTATCTCCTCCCGTTCTGTTTTTTTTGTAATGCCCGCAAGGGAACCTGTCTCTATGAAATCGTAGCGGCCGTCGGCGAGCAGGCTTTTGAGCGCCTGCCTCGCAAGGGGAAAAAGCTGTATCTCGTCCAATATGACCAAGGACTCCCTTTCCTGGAGCCTTACGCCGTATTGCATCTGGATGACATTATAAAAGTATTCCAGGTCAAGCAGGCTGTTCACGAACAAATCCCGGATCGTATCATTCGCTGACTGGAAGTTGATTGTGACGAAGGACCTGTACTCATTGCGGCCAAAGTCTTCCGCTACGGTCGTCTTTCCTACACGCCGTGCCCCTTTTAAGAACAAGGCATATTCGGGAGCATATTCATTCTTCCATTTCAGCAATTCACTATATATCTTTCTTTTCAGCTTGCTTTCCGGCATGGGATAAAGCTCCTCACAAAATCTCCTTCATTTTAGGGGTATTCTATCACGAAATCTCCGTATTTGGAAGCTGTTTTTATCACAAAATCTCCATGTTGTGAAGGGTCATTTATCACAAAATCTCCACATTTTGAAGAGTCGTTCATCACAAAATCTCCGTGTCATTATTTTATTGAAAAAAAGCTAAACAGCCATTATAATGAAGGAATGGAACTTAAGCGCATTGGGAGCATTCTCCGTAAATTCTGCCTTGGTATGGAAGATGCCAAGGAACTTGAAGACATAAAGCCCATGATTGCGGCCTACAACTACAAGATGCTCCGCTTTTGTTCAGCCCTCTTTTTCCTCATCTTTTTTATCATATCATGCATAAGCTTTACCGGGGCGACACAGGTTTATGAATATCCATTCGTATACATAGGGATGGCTGTTATAAGCATGGGAATACATCTGATGACCTGCTTTATGTTCAAGCCGGAGACATCAGGCCTTCCTGTCCTGCTGACCTTCTACCTCCTGCAGCTGACAGGCTATGCCTACGGCTATTACACGGGAGTTGTCCACGGGCCTTTTCCTGCCGTCACCTTCATCGTCATGCTGATTATCCTTCCGTCCCTACTATGTGACAGCCCCTGGAGGGGCAATCTCATCATGGTGATTGTCGGCATATTCTTCCTGCTTGAGAGCCATAGGGTCAAAGCCCCTGCATTTTTTTCCAATGACTTGGTGAACGTTGTATCTTATTTCATCGTATCCCTATTCATGAACACAAACCAGCAGATGAGCCGCATGGAAGACTTTACCAACCGCCGGATTATCAAAATCCAGAGGGACACGGACTCACTGACCGGGGCAATGACCAAGGCAGCCTTTGAAAGCAACACGATGAATGCACTGAGGAGCGAGAGCTGCGAGGGCTGTCTCCTGGTTATGGACATAGACAACTTCAAGAGCATAAACGACAGCTTTGGACATTCCATCGGGGATTTCTTTATCGCAAACACAGGCCGCTGCCTTTTGGACTGCTGCCGTTCTTCGGATTTTGTCGGCAGGTTCGGAGGGGACGAGTTTGTCATACTTATGAGAGGACGGCTGGATCGCGATATTGTGGAAGAAAAGGTAAAGGCCCTGACAGTCAGCCTAAAGAATTTCTTCCGTTACAATACCAAGTACGAGCACTACAGCATAAGCGTTGGCTGTACACTCTTTAAAAAGGGAACGCCAAGGCCGGACTATCAGGAGCTTTTTAACCAAGCCGACAATGCCCTCTACGTGGCCAAGAATTCTGGCAAGGACAGGTGCGTAATTCATGGCGAATGAGGGGCAGACGCTCCACACTGTAAAGGCTAGCACCCAATACAAGCGTGAGCACAAGGCGGACTATGGACGCGAGAGAATAAAGATCCTTTACGAAGACAAGGACATAATCGTGATAGAAAAGCCGTCAGGTATGCTCTCAGTTCCTTATCCCGGCAGCAAGGCAAGGACGGCCCTGGACACAATCGAAAAAATAATGCGGGGACGCGGTGACTGGACCAAAAGCCACCGTCCCTTTACCGTTCATCGGCTGGACAGGGATACCAGCGGGGTTATGGTCTTTGCCCTCAACGAGGCAGCCCAAAAGAAGATAATAAGCCAGTGGCATGGCGGCAAAACCCGCAAAATCTACCGGGCTGTGGCGGAAAACCCTGTCACAAGGCATGACAGTCGGGAACTGGCTACAGAAGGCACGATAGACCTGCCCCTGGCAGAGAATGCCTATCATGTGGCTTATGTTCCAGACGAAGGGGATGAGAGGCTTTCCAAAGCCGTCCGTGCCGTAACGCATTATAAGATTGTCTTTAGGGGGGAGACCCACACGCTCTTTGAGCTTACCCTTGAAACAGGAAAGAAGAACCAGATACGAGCACATCTGTCATACTTGGGCTATCCACTGGCAGGAGATGAGAACTACAGGGCCAGGACTGACCCTTTCCATAGGCTGGCCCTCCATGCCCGCAGACTGGAGCTAGCCCATCCCACATCGGGAAAACTCATGAGCTTTGAAGTTCCAGAAGATGAAAATTGGCTTTCTTATGTGGAAAAGGGAGATTCAAAGCCCTCAGCCCCCATTTGGAAACAGGCCAGACCAAGCCATCGCAGGGAAGAAGGCAATAGCAGCTCAGTTCCACGCCAAAACAGGCGGCCATCCGCAAAGGAAAAAGCGCACGGCTCATACGTGGAACTGGGCAAGAGGGGGCATTAGCCCCTTGTTAACACTGAATAATGGGCATTCGATTATTCAGTGTTTCCATAGGTCTTAGGCTTCTATAGAAGTAAGATCCGTCACGTCTTTGTCGTAGTCCACACCGGGCACATCAAAACCGTTTATCGTGAGGAAATCGTGGCGCACCCCGGCCAGGTCAACCAGCTCGCCCAAATTCTCCTCAGTCACGGCCGGCATAATCTTGTCCACTTCTGCCTGAACAGCAGGATCAAGCTCCCAGTCGTCTATGCGGATTCTGCCCTCATTGTCAGTGGGAACCTGCCCTGCACCATTGTCAGCAGCGGTAAAAAGCCTCTCCGCAAAAAGACGCTCCATCTGCTCAATGCAGCCCTCATGGGTTCCCTTGGCCTTCATCACCTTAAAGAGGACGGCCAGATAGAGGGTAATAATCGGGATGACAGATGAAGAGCGGGTGATAAGGCCTTTGTTCTCGCTGACATAAGCCGCACCGCCTATAGCCTTGAGAGCATCATCGATGTTATGTGCACGGGCTTCCAGGTCTTTCTTGGCAGCTCCAATCGTACCATCGCGGTAGATTGCATGTGAAAGCTGGGGGCCTATGTATGAGTATGCGACCGTGCGGCAGCCTTGCGCAAGGACTCCTGCCTCGGAAAGCTGCTTAATCCAGCGTTCCCAGTCTTCACCACCCATGACCTTGACCGTGTTGGCAATATCATCCCCCACAGCAGGTTCAGCGGTCATGGAGCTGATTTTTCCCGTCATCATGTCCAGTGATGCCCCGGAATAGGGCTTGCCCACCGGCTTAAGGACGGACTTGTACAGGGTCTTTGTGTCCGGGTCAGTGCGGACAGGGCTTGCCAGGCTGTATACAACAAGGTCAAACTTGCTTCCCCACTCCTTGGCTTTCGCGATTACAGCCTGCCGGCACTCATCACTGAATGCGTCCGCGTTCATCGTCTCAAACTTAAGGCCGGCCTTGCCAGCTTCCTTGTCAAATTCCTTGTTATTGTACCAGCCGGGAGTTCCGCCCCTTTTCTCTGAAGGTTCCTTTTCAAACGAGACTCCGAGCGTGGCGGCTCCATATTCAAAAGCAGCCACAATCCTAGAACCAAGGCCGTACCCTGTGGAGCAGCCAAGAACCAGCACGGTCTTGGGGCCTTTTCCACCCTCGGCGGGAGTCTTTATACCACGTTTGGCTTTCTGTGACCGGGCGTAGTCAATCTGGCGCTCAGTTTCCTTGGCACATCCGACAGGGTGCGCGTTTATGCAGATATTGCTGCGAATCATCGGTTTGATTATCATGTTATTCCCTCGGCAATGATTTTATCGCAATTTGACATTATGCGTCAATGTGTCTTTTTGTCGACAAGGCGGCAATGTGTGAGTCAAACACATTACATAGTGTGAGCCAAACACATTACATAGTGTGAGCCAGACACATTACATAGTGTGAGCCAGACACATTACATAGTGTGAGCCAGACACATTACATAGTGTGTGCCAGACACACTACACGGTACTTGCCCCCTCCTAGTCAAACCAGTAGGACGACACGGGGTACAGTCCGCGCCCCTTCAAGAGCCTGGCAGTGTCCTCGTAGCCTGTGTCTATGAGCAGGCGGATGCGGTTGTATGAGAAGTTCACTGTGCCGTCAAACAGCCCCGCCGTGTCTATGGAAGGAATTATCTCCGTCACCTTGAGCCAGTCATAGTTCTTGACCTTGATACGGCGGGCAGGCTGCTCATCGCAGTAAACGACGATGATGTTGCCTATATCTGGACAAGATTTCACGATGGGGTCTATAGGAACATTGTCACCGCCGACTCCTTCCCAGCCTCCGTCCACATATTCTTCACCGTCCTTAAGCTCAACGGCGGGACAAATCCCAGGAAAGGCGGAAGAAGCCAAAAGCTCCTTGGTTATCCAGTATGTGTTGGGTTCATCGTTGAGCCAAAAGCGGTAGGCCCGGCTGCCAACGCTGGAGGTTATGTAGTTTATCAGCGTTCCGACAATCCATTGCTTTCTAACACAGGTTGCACAGACTCGGGGGTAGGAGCCTTGAATTTTGTGTATTGGAGTAGCATTTATTATCTCTTCCAGCCCTTCCTGGGAAATAAGGGCATCGCGGGTCAGCTGGCCGGGAACTTCCTCCAGCCACAGCTGCTCGGCTTTTTCTGAACTTGTACATGAGAAAAGGGTTGCATTTAGCGCGCCCACGCTTGTCCCGGATATGGCTGTCACCCGCTGTGCAAGGCCATATTCCGCCAGTGCCTTCCACACGCCCACCTGGTAGGCTCCTTTTCCGCCGCCGCCCGCCAGAACAAGGCCAACCTGCTCCGCCTTGGCTGTAGAAAGAGGCAGCAACAGCAAAAAAAGCAGCTTAAGACAAAGACGCCCCATCACTCTCCTCCATTTTTTCTTCTATATATATTGCCTCCGCTCGAAAGGTCATCAAAGTTGTCAGAAGCCAGGCGGAGAGTCCCCTTTTCGACAAAGAGGTCTTTGTCAGGGGAAATCAGGAAAAAGCCCAGGTTTACCAGCAGCAGCCTCTCGCTTACAAGCATCTCCCTGCGGGAATAAATCCTGCCGTCACGCTGCGACAGCTTTATTCCGTATTGTGTGCCGTTTGCATCGGCTATGGGCAAGTTCTGGCCGTATATGTCTGAAATGCAGGAAAATCGTATCTGCCAAAGGGTCTGCATATCACAGCCCTTTTTAAGCGCGTAAGCCTTCCAGATGGGGGTGTCGTCACATTCACTCCATGCAATCCTCATGTATTTCTTGCCGTCCACCTTGAAAGGATATTCGTATATGGAATCACCGGAGCTTTCCCATTTCCCGACCAAATCCACCAGACTCTTCGCAGCCGTCCAGTCATCAGTGTTTATCCCGCTTTCATCAGAAGATTCTGTTGTCACAGGTGCCTTGCTGCCAGACCCGCCGGGTCTTTTTTCTTGAGGAAGGTGCGAGCTTGTCTCACAGGACAGGAAAACAAGGGCGAGCAGGAGCGGAATCATAGCCTGGCGCGGGCGGAATACACTCATAGGAGCAGTATAACACAGGCTCGCCAGCATTGACTAGTGGGGCTAAGAACTTGTATACTCGGTACTATTGCAGGAGGAACTATATGGAAAAGATTGCTAGCTTCACGGTAAACCACCTCAAGCTGGAGCCGGGGGTTTACGTCTCCCGCAAAGACAAAAAGGAAAACGTCACGGTTACGACCTTTGACCTGCGTATGACCGCCCCCAACAAGGAGCCGGTGATGAACACCGCTGAGATGCACACGATTGAGCATCTGGGAGCAACATTCCTTCGCAACGACGCGGAATGGAAAGAGAATGTCGTCTACTTTGGGCCGATGGGATGCAGGACAGGATTTTACCTGGTTCTCTTCGGGGACTTGACATCGGAGGCCGTCGCCCCCCTCATAAAAAGGATGTTTGAATTCATCAGGGACTACAAGGGAGAAATCCCCGGCGCGACAGCCCACGACTGCGGCAATTACTTAGACCAGAACCTGGGAATGGCTAACTGGCTCGCAAACCGCTATCTGGAAGGCACGCTTAACAAGCTGGACAAAGCCCACACCGTCTACCCGGAGTAATCCCCTCGTATATCCGCACGAGACCACAGGCTCTCCTAGGACTTTCTTATTTCCGCGAGATTAAAAACACGAAGTGTTTTTAATCTCGTTGCCTATCCAAAAACCAAAGGTTTTTGGATAGGCGTTGACATATTATACGGTTTGATGATAAAATCACCCTACAAACTGTTTTATTTAGAGGAGTTACCCATGTCGGGACACAGCAAATGGTCAACAATCAAACATGCTAAGGGTATTGCCGATGCCAAGCGCGGACAGCTGTTCACAAAGTTCATAAAGGAGATTTCGATTGCAGCTAAGATGGGCGGCGGAGACCCTGCTTCTAACCCTCGTCTCCGTACTGCCATGCTCAAGGCGAAGGCCGCCTCTATGCCCAAAGACAACATCGAGAGGGCCATCAAGAAGGGAACGGGAGAGCTTGGAGCCACTTCCTATGAGGAGCTTGTATATGAGGGATATGCACCGGGCGGAGTCGCTGTCCTGGTAGAAGTCCTTACCGACAACAAGAACCGTGCCGCGGCCAATGTCCGCAACTTCTTCACCAAGAACGGTGGAAACCTGGGAACAACCGGTTCAGTATCCCGTATGTTCGACCGCAAGGGAGTGATTGAATACGATGCCGAGAAGGTCAGCGAGGACGAGATTATGGAAGTCGCCCTTGAAGCTGGTGCCGAGGACATAACGACAGAAGACGGCGTTACAACCGTTACGACCGACCCGTCTTCCTTCGACAAGGTTCTTGAGGCACTTCAGTCCAAGAACTTTGAGTCACTTTCCGCTGAGGTGTCCATGGTTCCACAGGCATACACCTCTGTTGACGCTGACACCGCAAAGAAGGTTGCAAAGCTTGTCAGCAAGCTGGAAGAAGACGAGGATGTCCAGAACGTCTACACGACCGTTGAGTATCCTGATGACTTTGACCCCGACAGCGTAGGCTGATTGACCGGCCGTCCGTAAGGAAGCTTTTAGAAAGAACGCATCCAGATGGAAGCGTTCTTTTTTTTTGCCTTGTCTGGAATAAACCATAGCATGAAAAAGATTCGCGTATTGGGAATAGATCCCGGTCTTGCAAACACAGGTTTTGGCGTAGTGGATGCCTCTTTAGGCAAGCTTAAGATGGTCAGCTACGGTGTCATTGAAACCCCCAGCTCAGAAGACCATTCCACCCGCCTTTTGGCAATATACAACAGGATTCTTGCCGTGATAGACGAGTTCCGCCCGGACGAAGCTGAGATGGAAGCCCTGTACTTTGCCCGCAACACGTCCAGTGCCCTTGCTGTAGCGGAAGCAAAAGGGGTCATAACCTTATGCCTGGCTCAGCAGGCCATTCCACTTGCCATGTACAGCCCCAATCAGATTAAAACTGCCGTCACAGGCACAAGTTCCGCAGACAAGGAGACTGTCGAGCAGTACGTCAAGCTGCTCCTGGGGCTCAAGACCGAGCCTAAGCCCGACCACGCCGCGGATGCACTGGCCGGGGCAATAACCCACATAAACAGCTCCGTCATAGCAAGGCTCCGATAGCCCGCCAGCCGCCTTACATGATTCTTGAAAAGCTTATGTCGTCGGCTTCCAGCGTATTCCTGCTGCTGAGCAGGCATGAGCGACGCACTATGTTCTTTAGTTCCCTGACATTGCCGGGATAATCGTAGGATTCAAGTTTTTCCATAGCGGTCAGGGAGAGGGTCTTGCCTTCGTCTTGGGCAAACTGGGCGGCCAGCATCTGTATCTCATTTGCCCTCTCCCTGAGCGGAGGAACAAATATCGTGGCCATGCTTATCCTGTTGTAAAGCTCTTCCCTAAAGCTCCCCTCTTCTACGGCCTGCTCAAGATTCCTGTTGGTTGCAAAAATAAGCCTTCCTTCAAAGGGCTGCTCCTTGACGCTGCCGACTTTCCGGAAAGACCTTTTGTCGAGAGCGGAGAAAAGCTTGGACTGAAGTTGTAGCGGCAGTTCCCCTATCTCGTCCAAGAACAATGTCCCTTCTCCCACGGCTTCCAGCAGCCCCATTTTGTCCAAAGAACCAGTGTATGCCCCTTCAACCGTCCCGAACAGCTCGCTTTCAAAAAGGGAAGGTGAGATGTTGGCAAGGCTTTCGCTGATGAAGTCCCCCATTCGCCCGGAAATCGCGTAAATCTGTTCTGCCAGATAGGACTTGCCCGCCCCGCTTTCTCCCAGCAGAAGAATGTCCGCATCGCTCTTGGCTATGAGCTGCATCCTGTCCTGGGCGGTTTTCCTCCTGTATTTGGACAAGGGGTCTGTCGGTTCAAAGGCATCCAAACTGCACTTGTACGGGGCTTTCTTGTCCCCAATAATCTTGAGTATGCCTTCCAAGAGCTGTTCTGACGGCAGCATGGGATCCAGGACGATTGGGCTTTTCTTCCAGCTTTTGGGGAAGGACTTCATCATATCAGAGTCTGCAAGCAGGATGAGATGGCCGCCCTTCCAATCGGCATGGAGAAAAGCCAGTTCTTCCAGTTCTTCGCCAGTAAAGCTGCCGCAGTCCAGCAGAACGGCATCCACACGTGCCGAGATGGACATAAGAGACCTAAGGTACTGACATTCCATTACGTGAAGGCTGAACTTCTGCGCAAGTGCGAGCTTGCAGCTATGGATGATGAAATTAGACGAGCTAAAAAGATATACCTGCATCTTTGTCCTGCTAGTCAAACAGGCGGTGCCAGACAAGGAGCAGCTTGTAGTGAAGGAAGGGGAAAACCAGAAAGAACTTGAGGGGGGACCGTATGGCTTCCGGCAGGAACTCCAATCCCTTGTCGAATGTTTCTTTTTTTACGTGAGCCTTGCGTTCGCTGAATATCGCCACGGCATCGGGGTAATACAGGAACATACTGGTGCTAAAGTTTTCCCTTCTGTTATGGAACCAGCAGAACTTGTCCTTTAGTCCGTCGCTCATTATGACAAGTGAAGGGGAGGACTTGCGGACGGCTTCGATTACAGCGGCATCCTCGCTCTTTGGATAGTAGCCGACATAGCGACCAACAATCTGCAGGCTTTTGAATGTCATGCGGACGTTTCTCTCCGCCGCAAGCAGGGTTTTCTTGTGTCCGCCCAACAGATAAATTGACTTGTAGCGGTTTTCCAGCAGGGTCATAATGTTCACTACGCTGTCAAATGGATTCCAACGGGTAGGTACGGTAAGCTTGAGGAACCTGGCCCCGCTTATGATGCTCTTGGATGTCGGCAGAATCAAATCCGCCTGCTTGACCGCCTTGGCAAACTCGCTCTTGCCCATTGCCTTTAGCAGATCCCAGATGGACAGGAATACAATCTGCTTGGGTCCTTCTTTCTCCATGAGGGAGACAATGGCTTGTTCAAAGTCCGATGGGCGGCATACGTCCACAGGAACTCCCAGCAGTTCTATTCTTTCAATTTCCATATATCCGACTCCATGACCGCGCTTTGCACAGCCGCCAGTCCGTAAAGGGATGCGGTCTCACAGCGCAGTATGTTTGTTTGCAGGTGCACGGGGACAAAGCCATGATTCCTGGCCTTTTCCAGTTCGGATGGAGAAATTCCTCCTTCGGCCCCCACCATAATCGCTATATCGGCATTTTTCCCGACCTTTTTAAGAGCCTCTAGAGCTTTGTAAACCGCCCCATGAACAGGAAGCGTCGCCTCGCTCCTCTCGTACAGGATGAAGGCCATGTGAGATTTGTCCTGTGCGTTGCACAGTTCCTGCCAGAACGTGAGGGACTCATCAAATGTCTTGCAGGGAAGAACCTTTGTCTGGACGGGGCTGCCGCTCTGTTCCATAGCCTCGGTGATGACCCTCTGCCAGCGGGAATCCGACGGAGATGACTTTTTGGACGCGCTTTCCACATTGCCCTTCTGACAGAACTCGCCAGCAACAGGTATAATAGAAGAAACTCCACATTCCGTGGCCTGCCTGATAATCAAATCCATTTTCGCAGGCTTGGGAACCAGCTGAAAGAGGAGGAAATTTGTATCGTCCTCTCTTTTGAGCGGGACGGCGCCTGAAAAGCCCTTCCCGGCTCCAGAGTCTTGACCGGCAAGGGAAAGGACAAGACGTCGCACATCGCTTTCGACCCTGGCAACGGTCATCTGCTGGAGAATACCAGACGGAAGGCGGACATAGAGCATATCTCCGGGAACTAACCGCAGCACAGCGGAAAGATAGTGAAACTTATCGCCTTCCACCAGAAGGCAGCCATCCTTGTCCAGGCCCTGCGATGAAACAAACTGCCTCATACAGCCACATTCTACATTTTATCCCAGATTCTTGTCCAGTCATAACCTGCTTGTTTTTTTTCCTATATTGTGCCAAAATAAGAACATTGGGGCAGTTGCAAAAGTCGGTACTTTTGGAACTGCCCCGGACAATTGGGAGGAATCACTATGGCGGAAGCCGGGACTGAAATAACAGGCTATAAGACTTTTTTTGTCGGGGCGGACTCATCGATATTACCGGAAGCCGTCCTTGAGGATTTAATCGTATATGGCTATGAGGCCTACCGTCTACAGGAGTCTTCCACCAAGGTCCTGATACAAAAGCTGGAGCTGGCAGCCCAGCTGTTCCCTTCTTCTATTTTTTTCTTCTACATAGACCTGCCCCTTGAGGGAATCCAGTGGTCGGAGCTGATACTGCGTTTTATCAAGAACCATCAGGACAGCGTCCGCATTGGCATAATGTACACCAAGAGGAGCATGGAGGGCGAGAGGCTTGCGATAGAAAACTTGTACAACGCGATGAAGATACAGTGCGGTTTTATCCCCCTTAACCTTAAACGGTCACAGAACTTCCCATTGATTTTGCAGCACTTGGAAGAATGCGGTGCGAGGGGCAAACGCAAGCACATCAGGGTAAGCTGCGGTGCGAGCAGCACGGCCACCTTCTTTATCAGGGAAGCAGGGCGCAGGATACCCGCAACAATGATGGACTACAGCATCAACCACTTCTCCTGCATTATGACCGATGTGGACATTATGCCCCCTTATGACACCCATGAGGATGTCCTGATTCAGACCAGCGGACTGCGGTTCCGCACGGACTGCAAGAAGATTATGGAGAGAGACGCGCAGAACGGCAAGCTCTTTGTCTTTGTATTCTTGCAAAAGGATGGAAGCACAGGGCTGACCGATGACACCAGGTTCAAAGTCCAGTCCAAGATATACGAGCTTTCCACGGAGCCTACCAGAACCCTGCTGCAGGATGCCTATACAGAATTCCTAAAGCGCAAGAGGGATGGCATCACAATGGAAGCGACATGCACCCAGGCCGTCCAGGAAGTGAAGCTCGCTCATTCCGCAAGGCATTCCTGATAGCTCATGGCCTGGAACGTCAGGCGCATTCAGCGTCTTTCCCTGCTGTCCTTTGTTGCCTGTGTAATCTTCCTGCTGGCTTTCATAGCCAAGATTCGCTACTCCCAGTCCAGGCCTGCGCAGGAAAAAGAAAAGTCCGGCAGGCTTATCCTTGGATTCTCGCAGATTGGGTCGGAAAGTGCATGGAGGACAAGGAACACCCAATCTATATTCGAGGCCGCAGAAAGAAACGGCATACAGATACTATTTGACGACGCTCAGCAAAAGCAGGCAAACCAGTTCAAGGCTATCCGTTCCTTCATCGTCTATCAGGTAGATGTAATAGCATTCGTTCCGATTGTCGAAGACGGCTGGGACAACGTTCTTACAGAGGCAAAAGAGGCAGGCATACCGGTCATAGTCGTGGACAGGCAGATAAACTCTGACCCATCCTTATATGCGGGTTTCCTGGGAGAGGACGCAATCGAGGAAGGCCGGAGAGCCGCGAGATTCCTTTTTAACAAGTGCACGGACAGGGAAGGAGAGATAGCCATTTTTGAGATGTCCGGCACGGAAAATTCTTCTGTCGTCAAAGAGAGGGCTGCCGGTTTCCGCGAGATACTAGAAGCTGATTCACGCTTCAAGATAATCCACACGGAGAGCGGCGACTTCCTGCGCTCCAAAGGCAGGGAAATCGCGGAAAAGCTGATACAGGCCAACAGGGAACTACCTGACTCCAAAAACGATGCCCTCTATTATCAGGGGCGTAAAATTGACGTTGTATATTCCCATAATGACCCAATGACACTCGGCCTTTTGGATTCCCTAGAGAATTATGGCATTCCCCTTTCAAGCACCATTATAATCAGCGTGGACGCCGAGCAAAAGTCCATAGATGCCCTGAAAGCGGGAAAGCTCTCCTGCGTGGTGGAATGTAACCCGGATTTAGGCCCCATGCTCATGGACTTGGTAAAAGCCGTATCAAAGGGCGAGACAATACCACGCACCACATACAACCGGGAGACAATCTTTACAGAGAATGATGATTTCTCGTTGTACCGCCCCAGGGGATACTGAACAAGCCCGGAGGAACCGTGAAGACCAAGATTGTTAAAAACAAAAACATGCGCAGAACCATACTGTGCACATACATCCTGCTGCTTTCCATCACAACGGTTCCAACCGTCTATTCAATAATCGTATCCCAGGTACACACACAGCAATACAACAAGATAATTGCAAACGTAAGCACGGCAAACAGGATAAACAGCATTGCCAAGAACGACATACCTGCGGAGCTTTGGGACATAATCTGCGGCAAGAAAGGAATCCGTGAAGGAATGCAGTCCGCCATGCTGGATGAAATAGAACGAGGTCTGCTGGCCATGCTTTCTTCTGCAAAAGGAACAGCCAGCCAAGAGAACCTGGAGGTGGCAATAAGGGCAGGGGCAACCCTAAAGCGCAATGTGCAGATGCTGATTTCACAGATTGCGGAAGGAAGCACGGTCACTCAGAACGAAGCCGCCCTTGACGACATAAGGGCTGTGGCATCCCTTTTCTCCGACATAATGCAGGATTTCATCATCGTCGAAAGCGAGTCCGCCGCGAGAACCAATGATTCCATAAAGAACACATCCATAATTCTTTCCGCCCTGCAGCTGCTCATAACAATCTTTGCGGTCTTTGCTTCCATAAACAGCTTTATCTCTGTCTCAGGGGCAATCAGCAAGCCCATCTCAGACATGGAAAAACTTTCCACACGGGTCGCAAACGGAGACTTGACCGCCCGAATGGACATACCCCATGTAGACGAGCTTGATGCCCTTGCAGGAAACCTCAACTCCATGACAGAGCAGATAGATGCACTCCTAAAGAGGAACGTGGAGGAGCAGAAGAATTTCCAGAAGGCAGAGATGAAAGCTTTGCAGGCTCAGATTACGCCGCACTTCCTGTACAACACTTTTGACACGATAGTATGGCTTGCGGAAGAAGAAAGGACGGAAGAAGTTGTCAAGATTACCAAGGCTTTCTCCGACTTTCTCCGCATCTCCCTCAGCAGGGGGCACGAGTGGATTACGATACAACAGGAGCTTGACCATATAAGAAATTATCTTACGATACAGAAAATACGATATGCGGACATCCTGAGCTATGAGGTTGACGCTGACGAGTCCCTCATGGACTTTAAGATGATCAAGCTTGTGTTACAGCCTCTGGTGGAAAATGCCATTTACCACGGGATAAAGAACAAGCGTGGGCGGGGTAAACTCAACGTCTCCGTGCATTATCTTGACGAGGGGCACAAGTCCATCCGCTTTGCCGTGATGGACGACGGAGCAGGCTTTACCCAGGAGAGGCTTGACGAGGTAAGGCAGGAACTTGCGACAGGGGCGGAAGACTCAGAGAAGCTCAGCTCCGTGTACGGCATGTATAATGTGAACAAAAAACTCAAGCTCTACTATGGGGAACAGACAGAAGGGCTTGTGATAGAGTCAGAGGCGGGGAAAGGCAGTTGCATCTCCTTTACAATCCCTTCCACCATTTCCCTTGCGCAGGAGGAAGCGTAAATGTACAGCGTCTTTGCAGTTGATGATGAGCCCATAGTCCTGGAGGGAATAAGGAGCAAGATTGACTGGGAAAGCCGTGGATTCAGCTTTGCAGGAGAAGCTACCGACGGAGAGATAGCCCTCTCAATGATACAGGAGATACGCCCTGACATACTGATTACAGACATCAAGATGCCATTCATGGACGGCCTGCAGCTGGCAGCCGCTGTAAAAAAGATACAGCCTTGGATAAAGGTTATAATCCTGTCCGGCCATGATGAGTTTGACTATGCCAAGAAAGCTATATCAATAGGGATAGAAGATTACCTTCTAAAACCCTTTACCCCCGATGAGATTCTTTCCGCCCTTGACAAAGCCGCCATGCAGATTGACAAGGAACGCAAGCAGCTGTCCGATATTTCCCGGCTCAAGGCAGAGCTTAAGTCCAGCGAGACGCTTAAAAAGAAAGAGTTCCTGAACAACCTTGTGCATGGCTCTGAGGATATGGCGACTGTAATGCAAAGGAGCCAGGAGCTTGGGATAAACTTGATAGCCCGCTTTTACAGGGTTCTCATCAGCCGCATCCAAAGCCTTAACGGGAACGTGGAGAGCCAACAGGAGGCATGTTCCCTGCTTAACTCATATTCGGCTGCATGGGAGCAGGCGGACTGTTTTTTCCACCATTCAAATTTGCTCGTGTGCATATTCAAAGGCAGCTCCAATGAAGAACTTGATGAAAGCGTCTTTCATGCGGCAGAAGCCATAGGCCACATAGTATCCAAAAACGGGGGATGCACGGTACTCTCCGCAATCGGAAAAACAGTGGATCACCTGTCACAGCTGGCCATCTCTTATTCTGACGCAAAGAGGATACTGGAACTAGGTGACAAGGACGAACACAACCGTATCATAAGCACGGAGGATTTGGAGCAGGATACCGCCAGCAGCTCTGACGGCAAAAACTCCGCCCTCCTGGATCTCAAGGAGAACGACCCCCTGGTGGACAGGCTAAAGTATGCGGGAAAGAACGACATTTCCGCCATAATAGACGAGTCCATGCAGCTAATCAGGAGCAATCCCGGCCAGTTCAAGGTATTTGCATCCTATCTTCTCGTTGATTTGATTTTCGCTGTCTCCAAGCTTGTTGAAAAATTAGGCGGTGACATAAAGCTATTAAAGCCTGACATACTGCAACGCAGTTTCATGGACGATGCCGTGCAGGACGAAGCTGTTTTCACACAGAAAATGGAGCAAGTCCTTTCTTTTGCGCTGGAATACAGGGATTCCAAGATGACGGGAAAGTACGCGGACGTAATACTCAAGGCCAAGAGGTTTATAGAAGAGCATTACACCGACCCAAACACTACCCTTTCGACCGTGGCACAGGCCGTATGCCTGAGCCCCAACCACTTCAGCACTATTTTTTCACAGGAATGCAGGACGACCTTTATCGAATACCTGACGGATGTGCGGATTGAAAACGCAAAAAAACTCATGCGGGAGACTGACTTAAAAGGCTATGACATAGCCTATGAGTGCGGCTTTTCCGACCCGCATTACTTTAGTTACATCTTTAAAAAGAACACGGGGCTTTCGCCCCGTGAGTACAAGCTTTCTATTTCTGCTTCCTAGCCGGCCATAGCTCCGAGTTTCTTCTTTCTCTGTGAAAGAATGACACTTTGCAGCAGTATGAAGAAACAGAGCATGAGGCCCGTCGTAATGCTCTGCCAGTAAGGCTCACGCAGGCCTGATGCCACGACGATGTTGTTTATCGTCTTCAGAGACATAACACCAAACAAAGTTCCGACCACGCTACCGACTCCACCGGATAGCAAGGTTCCTCCGATTATAGAGGAAGCTATAGCCTGCATCTCCGCGCCAGTCGCATTGGATGAGTTCCCGGCCCCAGTGTGCAAGAGGTAGACAAAGCCCGCAATTCCTGCAAGGAGTCCGCAGAGCACGTATGCAAGGAATTGGGTTCGCTGGACGTTTATGCCCAGCATAAGTGCGCTCTCGCTGTTTCCACCAACCGCATAGAGATTGCGTCCCAGACGGGTCCACTTTAGGACCGCCCATAAGATGAGCACGACCAGAAGGGCTATCACGACACCGACTTCTATTGACGATGGAATCCAGTTGCCGTTTCTGGCCCAAGTCCCCAGGAAGGGTATGTCAATATAGTAGTCCTTGAGCTTAAGGAACGACTCGTTAGCGGCGGTGCGGGGCACCTTGCTGACAATCGTGGTCATTCCCCGTGTAAAGAACATCCCGGCCAGCGTGACGATGAAAGGCTGTATCTTTAGGTAGGCGACAAAGCAGCCCTGTACCAGCCCCATTGCAAGCCCTATGCCGACAGCTATCAGGACGGAACTGAAAATGCCACCGCCGTGGTCTTCCATAAAGACTACAGAAGCCATTGTAATAAGCGCGACCGAGCCACCGACGGATATATCTATACCCCCCGTAATCATTACGACTGTCAGGCCGCAGGCCGCGATGATAAGATATGCATTGTTGTTAAACAAGTCCAGGAACTGTTGGGGGTTCAGAAAGCCTCCGCCCCAGATTATCATCGCGAGCAGGTACATTCCTATGAAAGTGCAGACGGTAATAGTCAATAGCAGTGTCGTGTTGGAAAGCGGCTGCCTGTCCTTTTTCTTAAGCAAGAGATTTGAAACTATATTCGCCATGATTAACGAGCCTCCACTTTTGCAGCTGACTTAACAGCAGTCTTTGCCAAAAGCTTATCCTTCATGCGGCCAAGCCAGACCTTAACAACCGGGGAACCGGCCACAACGATTATGACAATGACCACGGCCTTATAAGCCTTTACCGCTGTTGAAGATACCTTCATTGCGTACAAGGTGATAGTCAGAGCCTGTATAATATACGCGCCCAGGATAGAGCCTGACAGCTTGAACTTACCGCCTCCGAGGGAATTTCCACCTATTGCGACAGCAAGAATCGCATCCATCTCTATGTCCAACAGGATGGTCTCGTGGTTTATAAGACCAATGCGGCACACATTGATAGAACCGGCCATTGTCACACATAGCCCAAGGATTACAAAGACAATCATCTTCATCATCACAGGGTCAATTCCGTTGAGCTTGGCAGCACGCTCGTTTATTCCCACCGACTGTATATACAGGCTTAACGTCGTCTTGGTCAAAAGCAGGTTTATCAATATGATAAACAATATGACCACAAGTATCGGTGTCGGAACCGCAATGTGGGGTATAAAACCTCCTATATAAGTGAGCAAGGGGCTTTCCACGTTTGGGGTAGCACCGCCGTTAATCCAGTAGGCTATAGGACGACCCGCCGTATACAGGATAAGGGAGGCAATCATCGGCTGTATGTTGAACTTGGCTATAAGCACTCCGTTGAACAAGCAGAAGATTGTCGCCACGACACAGGCGAGCAGGAAGCCTCCCAGTATAGAAGCCGCGCCTATTTCACCAGAGCGCAGAATCTTGACGAACACCGAGCCTGCGATTGCGGCGGCGGCACCAATGGAGATGTCCTGACCTTTTGTCGCAGATGTCACCAAGGTCATTCCGATGGAAAGAATCACCAGCTCCGACGCACCGTTCAGGATACTGACAAGGTTTCCAGAAAGAACGGTGTTGCCCAAGTTGTTCTTCTTGATTACGATGGAGAAAAAGCTGGGGTCACGGATAAGGTTGAACAGTACGAGTATCAGCAGCGCAACGATAGGTATTGCAAGCTGAGACTGGAACAGTTTCTTGACCTGTGCTTGTATTTTATTTGCCATTTTGTGCCTTGCCTCCTGCAATGGTCTGCATGATTACGTCCTGACTGAGCTGCTCACCCCTTAGCTCCCCTACAATCTTTCGGTCACGCATAACGATAAGCCTCTGACATACGGAAAGCATTTCCTCGATTTCTGAGGAGATAAACGTCACGCTCACTCCATCTTCCGCAAGCTTAAGCACCTGCTTCTGGATTTCCAGCTTGGTTCCGACATCTATTCCACGTGTAGGCTCGTCCAGTATGAGGTACTGGGGATGGGTCAAAAGCCAGCGGGCGAGAATGACCTTCTGCTGGTTTCCACCAGAGAGGGACTTAATCGGGGTCTCCTTGGAAGCAGTCTTTATCTCAAGCAACTTGATGTATTCATCAGCCAGCTTCTCGGATTCCGCACGTGATATAGGCCTGGTAAATCCCTTCAGCACCTGGAGGGCAAGAATCAGGTTCTCACGCACGGACAAATCCTGTATTATACCGTCTCCCTTGCGGTCTTCCGGCAGGTATCCTATCCCGCTTTTCATCGCGTCCTTAGGCCTGGCTATCTTCCTGTCCTTGCCGTTCACCTTGACCTTGCCGCCTGTAACCCGGTCTGCCGCGAATATGGCACGAACGCTCTCACTGCGGCCAGAGCCCAAAAGTCCGGTAAAGCCGTTGACCTCGCCCTTGCCTATGCGGAAGTCAAACGGGCGTACTCCCTCAGTGCTGGAAAGGCCTTTAGCCTCATATACAGGCTCCCCCTTCTCATCGTATGGACGCTTCTGATTTTTCAGGTTGGTCATGTCCTCCATGTCCTTTCCCAACATGGCGGAGATGAGCTTTACACGGGGCAGCTCGCTAACCGTGTACTCACCGACCAGCTCACCATTCCGGAGAACCGTTATCTTGTCACATACCTCGTATACCTGTTCCAGAAAGTGCGTGATAAAGATTATGCCGACCCCACGGCTCTTTAGGTCGCGCATGAGCGTAAACAAAAGCTCCACCTCATGCTCGTCAAGTGATGACGTCGGTTCGTCAAGAATAAGAACCTTGCAGTCCATGTCAACCGCACGGGCTATCGCAACCATCTGCTGCACCGCGAGTGAGCATGTCCCCAGCTGCTGTCCTGCATGGGCGGGTATATGCAGCTTTTCCAGAAGAGCTGTCGCCTTTTTTTCCTGGGCACGGCGGTTTACGAACATATAGTTGCCCCGCCCGATATACATATTCTCTGCCACGGTCAGATTCGGGCAGAGGGTGATTTCCTGATATACTGTGCTTATGCCCAGGTTCTGGGCATCCTGGGGAGACTTGATTGTGGCAGGGCCGTCAAAGCCTGCTATCCTTATTTCTCCCGAATCCTTTTCATGTACTCCAGTGAGAACCTTTACCAGCGTGGACTTTCCCGCCCCGTTCTCACCCATCAGCGCATGAACCTCTCCCTTGCGCAGGGTAAAGTCCACGTTTTGAAGTGCCTTTACTCCAGGGAATTCCTTGTAGATTCCGCGCATTGTCAGCACGACACTATTTTCCATTGACAAGCCTACCTTTGATTCTGAAAAAAAAGGCGCAAAATATGTATCGTACATATTTTGCGCCGTACTATCAGCCTTTGCGCACGAGCTAGTTTCGGAGTTAACACTGAATAATCCGCATTTGGATTATTCAGTGTCCCCCTAGATATTAGTCACCCAAACCGTACAGGTCAATGTCAGCCTGTGTCAGTTTCTGTGCGTCAAAGCCCTTCTCCTCGTTGATAATCTTCTTTGAAGGAACGCTTCCGCTCTTAATCATATTCTCGATGATTGCAGCCTGGAATGGAGAGCACTGTCCATCATAGTTCCAGTTGCCGGCGAGCAGCTCACGGAGAGCCCACTTGTTGCAGTCGAATCCCATGACAACGACCTTTCCGCTGACTCCGTGGGTGATTCCAGCTTCGTCAAGGGCAGCAACAGCTCCCTTGGCCATACCGTCATTCTCGGCATACACAACGTTGAAGTCCTCGCCAGAGTTGATGACAGACTCGACAATCTTCTTGGCCTCAGCTTCGTCCCATGTAGCGGTCTGCTGGACGACCTTCTTCATCGTTCCGGCGGCAAACTCCTTGTCAAGGGCACCAGTGCGTCCAAGCTGTGCGTCAGAACCCATAGCTCCCTGGATGTGAATGACATTGTAGCTGCCCAGATTCTGTGACTTAAGCCAGTTAACAGCAGTCTCGCCTTCCTTTGCCATGTCAGAGACAACGGCTGCCTCATACAGGCTGTCATCAACGTTAATCATACGGTCAAAGAGGAACACCTTGACACCGGCTTTCTGAGCCTTTTTGAGGGTGGCTTCCCATCCATCGGTGGCGGCGGCGGAGAGGAGCAGGTAGTCCACTCCATCGGTGATGAACTGCGCGGCGGCATTGAGCTGCTCATCATTCTTAAGGCTGTAGAATGTCTTTACATCATATCCTTTGGCTGACGTGAACACAGTCTCAAAGTCCTTGACGTTGGCAGCACGGTAGCCAGACTCTGACGGCGGGTTGTTGATAATTCCAATCTTCACAGTTCCATCAGATCCCTTGGCGGGCTTTTTTGCACAGGAAATGAACAGCGATGCAACGCACATAAGCGCGGTTACGATAATCAGGCTCTTTTTCATCAAAATACCTCCACTCGATGAATTACTTAATTTTATACTATTATATTAAGCCCCAGGAGCCTCTTTTGGAATTCGAATATTTAGGAATTTATTTGGATTTTTTTAGGATTACCCATACGAGCCGTTAAAAAGTTAGAAAAAAATACGGCATAAAGTTAAAAATAATACGAAAGCTGTTTAAAGGGGCAGTTTCAAAGAGTCCACGCAACACGTTGCCCAAGACTTTTGAAACTGCTCAAAGTTGACAAACGGCTCAGACATCACAAAGGAAGGCTCACCCTGCCCAAGCTCATCCTCTGGGTGCTTTAGCCGGATCTATGGGTTTCGAGTTAAGGAAAACCATCAGGGAAATCTGGGAGGAACCCTTGATGCTGTCCTTGCCGGCCTCGCCCAGCTTGTCGCCAAAGACCACATAGTCGCCCTTTTGGACGGAGGTGCTAGCAAGCCCTGTGTAGGCATAGATATAGTCAGCCTTGGTCTGGACAAAGACGACCTGGCCGTAGCCCCTATAGCTGCCTGTATACATGACGATTCCCGCGCGGATGCACTTGACCGTCTCACCATCTTTGGCAGACAGGTGAACGCCGGAGACTTTGCCCTCGGTGTAGGTGACAGTAGGCTTTTCCACTGGCCAGGTCAGGCTTGAGTCACCCAGTTTTTCAGAATATTTCCGCGGATCAGAAGAAGGCAAGTCGGGAAGCTTGGCATTGTCAGTGTCCACGTAACTTACGGGAATCTTTAGCTTCTGGCCTATGCGCAGTTTGCTCTCATCGTCTATCGAATTCAGCTCCTTGAGCTTGGCCACAGAGATGTCGTTGACCTTTGCTATATTATAGAAGGTATCGCCCCTCTGGACTGTGTAAACATCGTACTGGCGTGACTGGGACTTGTCCTTTTGCTTGACATTCGCCGCCTCGGTCTTCTGGGCGGGCTTTTTTTCCACTTTGTCCTCACTGCCGCTTCCTGGTATGGAAAGCTTCTGCCCTACGAATATGATATTGTCACTCTTTATGTTGTTCTCTGACCTGAGGGCCGCAACCGAGACTCCGTACTTCCGGCTAATGGAATAGAGGGTGTCGCCCTTTTCCACCGTGTATGTAGCACTTGCCTGGGCCGCAATGAGAGGAATTCCCGTCACAAGCGTTATGAGTACGCAGAATGATACTTTTTTTACACAGTTGGAAACTAAAGACTTCATACTTTCTCTATTTTCGGCTCAAAAGTCGATTTTATTGAGAACTAGGGGAGCTCGAAAAAGTTCAGTTTGTATGCTGTAGCAGTGTAAACATGAGGAACTGACCGGTTCCATGAGCGGAACTGGCCGGTTCCGTGAGCGGGACTGACCGGTTCCATGAGCGGGACTGACCGGTTCCGCCCTATATTACGAATGGAATTCTGTCGCCCCTACAGTGAGTCCGCCAGCAGGAAGTCCTTCAGGCGGATGTGCTCCACGTTGCTCGTCGAATAGTCCAGCTCGTCGTTGGTGATGAGTATCTTCTTGTCTATCTGGCTAATCGAGCCGAATGCCGAGAATTCGCGCTCGTAGGCTTTCTCGTCCTCCACGCTGTAGGCGACCTGCACGTAATACCGCTTGCCGTCCTTCTCGGCAAGGAAGTCTATCTCGCGCCCGTTGTTATCATAGACCGACAGGCTGTAGCCCCGGTACAGCAGTTCGTTGTACACGATGTTCTCAAGGTTGTGTGTAAGGTCAAAGCGTCCGTTCGTGACCCGGATGGAATTCAGGGCAACGTCGCTGTTGTAGAGCTTGCGGGTCTGTTCAAGTTCCCTTTTTGCCTTGCGTGAGTAGCGGGGAATCTGGTCGATGATGTATGCCTCGGCAAGGTATCCTATCCATTTCTGGACGGTGTTCGCCGTGCAGTTTGTCCCGTTTCCTTTCATATAGTCCGCGATGGAATTGGCCGAGCAGATGCGTGAGTTTGAGATAAGGATGAAGTTGGCGAGCTTCTTGAACTCATCCGCCTTCCGTATCTTATAGCGGTTGATGATGTCGTTCTGTACGATAGTGGTATCCAGGTCGTTGATGTACCGCCGCTGTTCTTCCGTGCTGTTGAATTCCAACCGTTTGGGGAATCCGCCCCAGACAAGATAGTCCGTGACGGTCATCTCCTTTCCCAGCTGACCTGCATACTCCACCAGCTCCCTGTAGACGAAGGGGCGTATCCTGAACGAGACATACCTGCCTGAAAGCTCCTTGGTGAATTCCTTGGAGAGCAGCTTGGAGTTTGATCCGGTTATGAACACGGAGCAGTTTTCACGCCTGAGCGAGCGGCATGCGAACTGCCAGCCCTCGATTTCCTGCACTTCGTCCAGAAAGACGTAACACAGCCCCTCTTTTCGGTGGCCTGCGACATAGGAAACAATGTCCTGCCACGACTGCACCGAGGCCGTCACCGCCCGGTCATCGAAGTCCAGGTAAACTATGTTGTCGGACTTCCGGCGGATTTCATCGGCGACCTGCCCCATGATTATGGACTTCCCAGAGCGGCGCACTCCGGTGAAAATCTTTATGAGGTCGCTGTTGTAGAAGCCCCGGACTTCCCTGACGTATCGTTCCCTCGTGATCATATTGAGAATTATAACCGGATTTGGATAAATTCGCAATACTATTGAGAATTTTTACCGAATTCGGATGAATTCGCAATAGGCCTGCCCCGTTGCCAATCCGCTGTCTTGCCTTTTTCTTCTATATATAGTATAGTTTTGCCAAATGTCAGACCCACAGAGCAATGATTTAGACCAGTATTCGGCAAGTTCAATCACCGTTTTGAAGGGGCTGGAGGCCGTCCGCGTCCGCCCCGGCATGTATATAGGAAGCACGGGGCCCAACGGCCTGCACCACCTTGTCTACGAGGTGGTGGACAACTCCATCGACGAGGCTATGGCGGGCTTCTGCGACCGCATCACGGTTGCCCTTGAGCGGGACGACATCTGCCGCGTCGAGGACAACGGCCGCGGCATCCCGGTGGACATCCATCCGACCGAGCACGTCTCCGCGCTGGAGCTGGTTCTGACCCGCCTGCACGCGGGCGGCAAGTTTGACAAGTCCAACTACAAGGTCTATGGCGGTCTGCATGGTGTAGGCGTGTCATGCGTTAACGCCCTGTCCACCTGGATGGAAGCATTCGTCTACCGTGACGGCAAGGCCTACGATCAGAAGTATGC
>JAFTEK010000059.1 GCA_017453705.1 Treponema sp. | reverse complement strand
TAGGGAATAGGCGGACTGTCGTGAGTTTCCGCAAGGCGGAAACTCATAGGCTTCCCGTTAGGGCAGTGTCCGTGTGGCTGACAAACCGTGAACCGCACGAGCTTGACATTCCTTAACGTTTCCTTTATTCTCTTGCGCGAGGAGTGCATAAATATGCAGGAACAGGGTGTTACATCAACTGTCTGTCATGGAAAACTTGAGCGGAACTACCGTAGCAGCTTGACGGCACACAAGAGGAACAAGATTGACCCTAAGCCCTTTGACAGCGTAATGACTCCTCCCCGGCAGAATCTATTCCTGTTGCCCTTTGTGCACCTTATATGCTGGCTTAACACTGTCGGCTATGGGCTAAAAATCAAGAAGGAAAATATGGAGGGGATAAAGCCTCCCTATCTTCTGCTGGGCAGCCACCATTCTTTCATGGATTTCTATGTTACGCCTCTCGCCGTCTGGCCTCATCGCGCCAACTATATCTCTGAGCTGGAAGGTTTCGAGGCTTTCGGTGAGTGGATTTACCGTCAGGTAGGCTGCCTTGGCACCAGGAAATTCATCAGCGACCTGCCGCTGGTGCGCAATATCAAGAAGGTCGTGGATCGAGGGGACATCATCGTGATTTACCCGGAGGCACGGTATTCCAATGTCGGGACAAATTCCCGCCTGACCCTCTCACTCGCAAAGTTGGCAAGGATGCTCCATGTTCCGGTCGTCACCCTTGTGATGAACGGCAACCACCTTCAGTCCCCTATATGGAATTTGACAGCCCGAAAGGAAGTCCGTCTGAGGGCGACCATGAAGTGCGTCCTTACCCCGGAGCAGATGGCAGGAATGTCCGCCAGTGAGATTCTTGATGTGCTGCAAAAGGAACTGACCTATGACGACTACAAGTGGCAGCGGGAGACGGGGCTAAAGATAAGCTTTCCAAAGCGGGCTGAAGGTCTCCACAAGCCCCTGTATATGTGCCGTGAGTGTGGCGGTGAGTTCTGCATGGAAAGCGAGGGGGCGGTGCTCCGTTGCAAGAATTGCAGGACGGAGTATACAATGGACGAGTACGGAACGCTGCACAAGGCGGACGGCAGCGAGATTTTTATCCCCGACTATTATGAGTGGGAAAGGCAGCAGGTACACGCTGAGATGGAGAGGGGCGGATACAAGTTTGACCAAAAGGTTCGTGTGGAAGCCCTGCCAAACTCCAAGAACTTTATCGCCCTGGGGGAAGGGCGGCTTAGGCACACTTATGAAGGCTTTTACCTGACATTCAAGGATTATATGGAAGAGGATGACAAGACGCTTTTCTTTGATGCCAAATCATCTCCTTCCATTCATACGGAGTATGACTATAGGGGAGAGGGGCAGTGCGTCACCTTGTCCACACCGGATTGCACTTATTTTTTATTCCCTTTGGAAGAAGCTTTCAATGCGACAAAAATCCAATTTGCGACCGAATACCTGTACTGGAAAAGCTTAGGTAAGGTTTGACATGCGTTCACGCCTGCTTTTTAATAAGCCCCCTGCGACATGGGAGCACTATCTTCCCCTTGGAAATGGCAGGCTGGGTGCAATGCTTGCCGCACAGCCTTGCAATGAGGTCATCCAGCTTAATGAGGAGGGTATATGGTCAGGCGGCCCGCAGGATCGTACCAACGAGAATGCACATGAGCGGTTGGAAGAGATACGCTTGCTGATTAATCAGGGTAAGGTTTTTGAGGCTCAGGAGATGGCTTTCAGGCACTTGTCCGGCAGGGGCTTCAATGAGCGGGTATACCAGACTGCCGGGGAACTGCACATTGATTTTTTTTGCCCCGACAATGAAGGGATTGAGTTTAGCTTTCCCCCGCAGCATATAACTCCTAAAGAGTGTCTTGACAGCTATAGCTCATGCCTTAATCTTGACGATGCTTATGCCTGTGTAAAATACCGCGACAGGGACGGAACTGGCTATGAGAGAACGGTCTTTGCCAGTGCAGCGGACGACATGATTTTTATGCGGGTCAAATCCTCTGAAAAAGAAAAAATCTCTTTCCGTGCTTACTTGGACAGGGGAATCCATAGCGATTGCTTGTGGGCGGAGGGTGGCTGTGTTTTTCTTGAGGATGCGCATGGTATTCCTTTCTGTGTGGGAGCCGGGGCTGTCTCTGACGGACAAATCAAGGCGGAAGGCTTTACCCTCTGCGGGCAAAACTGTTCCGACATTATATTTTTCATTGATGTCCGGGCCTGGCAGTACAGCGGAAAAATCACGGCTGATGAATTCAAGGAGTCCATTCTTTGTGGGGGCTGGAAAGCCCTGCTAAAAGAGCGGCTGTCAAATATGAATTCGTTTATAAAGAAAGAGGGAGTGCAAAAGGCCTTTGACATTCTTTTTGAACGACACAAGGAAGAATACCGCTCTTACTGGGACAGGATGGAACTCTGCATAGGTGATGATGGTTCTGGGACGGACTGTGGAGCTGCCGGGCAGGATGAGCCTAGCGTGAAGGAACTGTTTGACTCGTTTCGTGAGAAAGGTGATGTCCGTCTGGTCAACCTGTACGCGGCCTTTTCACGTTACCTCATGATTGCCGGAAGCCGAAAGCCCGGAAAACTTCCCCTCACATTGCAGGGGCTGTGGAACTGCTACGTTGAGCCGCCGTGGGGGAGCAAGTATACGGTCAACATCAATACCCAGATGAACTACTGGCCGTCTTGTATGGCGGCTCTGGATGAATGTGAGATTCCTCTGTTCAATCTGCTTGAGAGGGTATATGAGCAGGGGAAGGATGTTGCTCGGCGTATGTACCGCTGCCGGGGATATGTACTGCACCATAACACGGATTTCTGGGGGGATGCGGCCCCACAGGATGCGTGGCTTGCAGGCAGTTACTGGGTGCTTGGCGCGGCATGGCTTGCCTGTCATATCTGGACGCATTATGAATACGGTCAGGATGTAAGTTTTCTTGAAAGATATTATTATCTTATCCATGAGGCCTGCCTGTTTTTCGTGGACTTCCTTGTTCCGTCAGAGAGGGCGGGGCTTGCGGAAGACGGCAAGCCTTTCCTTGTGGTAAGTCCGTCGGTTTCACCAGAGAACTCCTATAGGCTGGCAGATTATGGTAGGACTGCTACCATTTGTGAGGGCTGCCAGATGGACAATATGATTTTGACCCATCTTTTTACCTGCCAGAGAAAAGCTTCCGATAGAATAAAAGCCCTTGGCAGAAAATGCCTTTGCAGGGATGGTGTGGAATACCCGGAGCGGGATGCTGATGATTTTGCTTATGTTCTTTCGCACCTGAAAGCCCCCGAATTGAATTCTGACGGTTCGCTCATGGAGTGGAACTCCGAATACGAGGAAGTGGAGAAGGGGCACAGGCACATAAGCCACCTGTATGGCCTTTTTCCGGGAGAAAGTATATCCCCTGATGGTACGCCGGCTCTGGCACAGGCGGCGGAAAAGACTTTGCTAAAGAGGCTCTCCTTTGGCGGGGGGCATACCGGCTGGAGCCAGGCATGGGTTATCAACTTCTGGGCTTCGCTCTACAAGGGGGATCTGGCGGCTGACGCTGTAAGGAAAATCCTTTTGGATTCAACGCTGCCCAACCTGCTTGACAATCACCCGCCTTTCCAGATTGATGGGAATTTTGGTGCCCTAGCCGGAATCCTGCGTATGCTCGTGCAGTCCAGCATGGACGATGACGGCAAGCCCCATGTCAGGATTCTGCCCGCGCTCCCCCATGCCCCGGAGTGGCAGTCTGGATTTGTGCGTGGCATAAGGGTAAAAGGCGGGCTGTCGCTTTCGTTTAGCTGGAAAGACGGCAGGAGTTACAATGTGAAAATGGAGAAGATCTAAGTGTCCGGCTACGATATGGAACAACTGTACAAGAGCTGCCGTCAGTGCCCCCGGAACTGCGGGGCGGACAGGGCATCGGGAAAGAAGGGAGCCTGCGGGGAGTCCGCCGGGCTACGCGCGGCATCCGCCTGCCTGCACTTTGGTGAGGAGCCCCTGCTGACTGTGTTTGGTGGAAGCGGAACAATTTTCTTTACCGGCTGTACTTTGCGTTGCGCCTTCTGCCAGAACTACCAGATTTCCCAGCAGGGTATGGGAAGGGAAATCTCTACGGATGAATTTGTCACAATCTGCCTTAAGCTACAGGATGCAGGGGCGGAGAACATCAACCTTGTGACGGGCAGCCACCATATCCCGGTGATAGCAAGGGGCATTAGGGCTGCGAAGGATGCCGGGCTAAAAATCCCTGTCGCTTGGAATTCCAGCGGCTATGAGTCTTCAGATATGCTTGACATGCTTGGGGGGCTGGTGGACATCTGGCTGCCCGACCTGAAGACCCTGAACCCTATGATGAGTGAAAGCCTTTTTGGGGCTGCCGACTATCCTGCTGCCTCAAAGAAGGCTGTCCGCAAGATGCTGTCTTTAAGCCCCCTCAGGATTCAGGAGGTAAAGAAGGGGGGGGAGGTTCGTGAGAAGATTTTATCTGGTGTGATTGTACGCCATCTTTTTCTTCCCGGCAGGATGGATGACACCGTGATGGTTCTGGACTACCTGAAGTCCCGCGTGGATGGGAAGGCCTGTATCTCGCTTATGTCCCAGTATACCCCGGTTCCTTTTGAGGGTGAGGCGTTGGAGCTTGAGAGAAGGAACAAGTCTTTGGCTGCTTTCCAGAATAGGCTTGTAAGCCCGGATGAAGATACTAAACTGAGGGAGATGATAGATTCATACTGCTTTGAGTATTTGTTCTATCAGGATTTAAGCGATGACACGAGCTGGCTGCCGGATTTTCGCCGGCCCCAGCCCTTTAGCAGTGTGCTTGCAAAACCCGTCTGGCATTGGAAATTCCTGTTTGCAGACGGGTAAGACTGCCTATAGTGCTCCAAATCCGCACAGCTGTGAACAGACTCCGCAGCCTACGCACTGGGTGGGGTCTATTACGGCTTTCTTGTCTTTAAAGCTTAGTGCAGGGCAGCCTATCTTCATGCAGGACTTGCAACCACGGCATTTGTCCGCGTCAACCTTGAGAGGCTCCTTGTGCTTGACATACTTGAGCAGGGCACAGGGGCGGCGGCTGATAATGACAGACGGCTCTTTTGCGGCAAGCTCCTCTTTCACGGCTTTGTCGGTTTCCGCGAGATTGTATGGATCAACAACGCGGACTCGCTGTATGCCCATTGCCTTGCACAGGGCTTCCAGGTTTATCTTGCCTGCGGGGTCGCCCTTGATGTTGTAGCCGGTGGTTGGGTTCTGCTGGTGGCCGGTCATGCCCGTGATGGAGTTGTCAACTATGATGACCGTTGAATTGCTCTGGTTGTAGGCTATGTTGGCAAGCCCCGTCATTCCTGAGTGCACGAAGGTGGAGTCGCCTATGACCGCGACGGTCTTGCTCTCACTTTCTTCTCCCAGTGCCTTGTTGAACCCGTGTATTGAGCTGACCGAGGCCCCCATACATTCCACCGCGTCAATGGAATTGAGCGGGGCGGAGGCTCCCAATGTGTAACAGCCTATGTCGCCCATTACCGTGCACTTGTTCTTTCCTAATGTGTAAAAAAGACCCCGGTGCGGGCAGCCTGCGCACATTACAGGCGGACGGACAGGAAGCCCCTCTATGGGCGTACAGCCTGCGCTGCTTTTGACATTAAGCCCGCCACCCAGCTTATCCCTGAGCATGTTCTGGGAGAACTCCCCTACAGCCGGGAACAGGGACTTGCCTTCTACTGTAAGCCCAAGGGACTTGCAGAAGCCCTCGATAATCGGGTCAAGCTCCTCTATTACGACAAGCCTTTCTACTTTTGAAGCAAAGTCCCGTATCATCTTCTCTGGCAGGGGGAAGCACATTCCTATCTTAAGGATAGAGGCCTCCTGTCCGAATGCTTCCTTTGCATATTGGTAGCAGGTGGAATCCGTGATGATGCCCAGCTTTGTTCCGCCCATCTCTATGCGGTTTAAGCCTCCGCTCTCCGCAAACGCGGCAAGGCGGGCTGTCCGCTCTTCCACAAATGGATGCCGTCTCCTGGCATTGGCGGGGGCCATTACGTACTTGCCTGCATCCTTCTTGTAGGGGCGAGCCGGTGGTGTTATGCGTTCCCCTGTCTCTACGAGGCTCTGCGAGTGGGCTACACGGGTGCACATCTTGATAAGGACGGGGGTGTCGTATTCTTCGGAAATCTCGTATGCCTTCTTTGTGAACAAAAGGGCTTCTGCTGAGTCTGACGGTTCCAGCATGGGTATCTTTGCTGCAATCGCATAATGGCGGGAGTCCTGTTCGTTCTGGGATGAGTGCATTCCGGGATCGTCAGCTACATTTATCACCATTCCGGCATTGACTCCGGTGTAGGAAATTGTAAACATGGGGTCTGCTGCCACGTTGAGACCCACGTGCTTCATTGCGCAAAAGCTACGCTTACCCGCCAGGCTTGCCCCAAAAGCTACTTCCAGGGCGACCTTCTCGTTAGGTGCCCACTCGCAGTAAATCTCACCGTACTTAACGGCCTCTTCAGTCGTCTCGGTGCTGGGGGTTCCCGGGTAGGAACTGGCAAGGCAGACCCCAGCTTCATAAAGTCCGCGTGCCAGGGCCTTGTTGCCCAACATCAGCTCTTTCATTCAGCTATTTTTCTCCTTACAAAGTTCCTTCTATTATATCACCCGGTGTGCATCTATGGAAGGGGCTGGGCATGTTTGTAGCAGGGTATGTTTCAAGGACTCCGGTGCAAGTGTGTTGCTTGCAACGCAATGCCCGGAGCACGTTGTTTTCAATACGGTGCCTGGAATCTAGTGTTGCTTGCAACACGCTGCCGGGGGTGAAACTTTCTCTTTTGAAGCTTCCGGACGGCTCTATTCCAGTGTTCCGGCTTTCCTCATGTAGTTGAACACAGATTCATTACCGACCCAGTGGGCGGAACCGGCAAAGATGAATGTCGTTCCCCCTTCGCGCAGGTAGCCCGCTATGTCCTTCGCCCAGTCCTTGTTCCTGTCGGTCAGGAGCATCTTGTAGTATCCCTTGTAGAACTCGTGCTTTGCCTCATCCTCGGCTATTGACTCCTGGTTGAGCTTGTCGAATGCCTTCCTGTCGTTGGCAAGGTATGCCGCATACATGTTTTTGACATCCTCTATCTCTTCCTTGGGGTCTTTGAGTTCGTCCAAAAGCTCCCGTAGCATGTCCAGCTGCTCTTCATAGCTGCCGTAAGTGATTATGTCCAGCTGAACCTGTAGCTCATCCAGACCTTCGACCCCGCGGCCTTCTTCAATAGCGGAAGCCAAAAGCCCGGAGTCCAGCCCATACTCTGATGCGAGTCCGCTGTTGGCGTAAATCATGCCGGCAAGTGAATATGTTGTCACCCAAGGCTCAAATAGGACTAGGTTGTCCACGGTATCCTTGTCCAGCAGGGAAAGGAGCGTCTTGTTCTGCTCCTCAGTAAGGGCATCCGTCACTTTCCGTCCACCGGCTTTTTGCAGGCTGCTTATCATAAGCTCAAGGATTTTGGGCTGGAGCTGCTGGTAGTCCTTGCTGGCTACCTCGGCCACCAGCCTGTCCGCCCCTGTCCATGCGTCTACCACGCCCTTTTGCAGGGGGTACATGCGGTCATCACCCAGATGGAAGCTCCCCTGGATGTAGACCGTAGAAGGATTGCCTTTCTTGTCCAGTCCGTCAATCCTCCATAACATCCTTTCAGGACATTCCGTGAGGGTCGCGGCCTTTTTCCCCATTGTGGCGCATGATGTCATCATCAAGGCCGTTAGTAGCAGCAACAAGCAGAGGCTTCTGCCTGTTTTTCCTTTCTTAACTGTTGAGAGTGTCATGGAATTCATCTCCTTAAAAAAATCTCCGTCAGTATACAGTGTTTTTACGATCTTTGCTATGGAGATTTTTTCATTCTTGTGCTATAATCGTATATTATGAACGGACCATCTCAGATAGCACAGAACTATGTGAACGTAGGCGTAGGAAAGACCCGTTACGGCCTGCTCAAGACCTTTGCACTTGGTATAATGGCCGGGGCTTTTATAGCTATGGGGGCGCTTGGAAGTGCCATAGGCTCAGTAGGGCTGCAACCCGCCAGTTTGTCCAGGTTTGTCAGTGCCCTTGTGTTCCCTATTGGGCTGGTTCTGGTTCTCTGCGCGGGAGGCGAGCTTTTTACTGGTAATTCCCTTGTTCTTATTCCTATGCTTGAAAAACGCATCACCCCAAAAGATATGTTCAGGAACTGGGCGCTGGCTTATTCCGGCAACTTGGTGGGAAGCATACTGATTGCCGAGCTCGTTGTTCTGAGCGGTAGCTTGAACATCTACCCCGGTCTCTCGGAGGCTGTCATACGTACTGCGAACGCCAAGTGTTCCCTGCCCTTCCATGCGGCCTTTATCAAGGGGGTTCTGTGCAACTTTATGGTCTGCCTTGCCGTCTGGATATCGTTCGGGGCAAGCGAGATGGCGGGAAAAATCACCGCAACATACCTTCCCATATTCCTGTTCGTCCTCTGCGGATTTGAGCACTGTGTCGCGAACATGTACTTTGTTCCGGTCGGACTTTTTGCCAGCTATGTTTACCCGGAAGTCGCGGATGCGGCAGGAGCTATAAACCTAAGCTGGCTCAACTTCCTGGTCTGGAACCTCATTCCCGTCACCATAGGAAATGTCTTTGGCGGGGCTGTCTGTGTTGCCAGCGTCTACTGGGCGGCCTATTTGAAGAAAAGATGAGAAAGAAGTCCCGGAAAAAGAAAGAAGACGTTATAGCGGGAATATTGATTTTTTTCCTCGTCATTTTCCTTTCCGGGCGGATATTCAGTGCAGGCTGGGAAAAATTCCATTCTGAGATTCATCATCCAAGTGTAACAAAGGAAGGCCGTTCTGCAGGTCTTCCCGAACCGGAGCTTTCTGTCAAAGAATCTGCTGCTGTTCCTGACTATGTTTCTCCACAGACCTCTGTTCCAACCAATGAAAGCAGTGATTATATAGGGATTCGCTACCTTACTTGTCTTCGCAAGGCATATTCTGACTTGAGTTTTGAGCAAAGCTGGGATGCACAGCATGATGATTGGCTTATAAGAGTGACTGTTCCTGCTTCTCAAGGGCAGGAAGCTAGGACTGCGGATTTCTACTGGGCGGGAGGTGCCCTTCTGCCTGGGGAAGAACTGGAAAACGCGGACAGCTACTGGTCTATCCTGTATGACTATCCAAGGGGGCTTGCTGATCCTGCGGATATGACGAAAGAGGAGAAGGAAGTCATAAGGGAGTTCTCTTCCACAGAAAACCGTAAGAACGGGGCTGGAACTTCCATGTTTTTCTTTGATTTTCTCTATCAGTCTGATACAAGGGGGCAGCTGGAGTCCCACATCACATCAATTTCTTTTCTTAAGCACCGGGCCAACGTACATGAGCGCATTGTAGCTCCTCTCAGGAGGGTGGAAAAGAGGGTTTTTGCGTTGGCAAAGACAGATGCGGAAGTCGCCGGCTTTCTGGCGGGGTTGAAGTCCAATGACTCTTATTTATGGAGGACTATCGCAGGAACCAAGCGCAAGTCATTTCACTCTCTTGGCATAGCGCTGGATGTTCTTCCCAAAAGCCAGGGGGGGAAGCAGATTTTCTGGAGCTGGGCCAAAGACAAGTATCCAAATGACTGGATGCTGATTCCGCTAAAGGATCGCTGGATGCCTCCTAAGTCAGTGATAGAAGCCTTTGAGGAAGAAGGCTTTATCTGGGGTGGAAAGTGGGCAATATGGGACAATATGCATTTTGAGTATCACCCGGAGCTGATTGAGTATAACTTTCACCGCTAAGCCGGCAGGATTCACTTGATTTATGGAAGATGACTTGCTTACCGAATTTAATACTCTTGTCTCCAATATGTTGGTGCATTTAAAGCCCCATTATGTTCCAATGTCGCAGTCTGCCCAAAGGCAACTTATGATTCTTGCTGCCGCAACTGCCCTGCTGCTTATGTTCATAAGCCTGATAATCAATATTGTCAGACATTCCAAGCGGAAAAAAAAGGATAAGGAGAGACTGGAGCAGTTTGAGCTGACGGTCGGGACGGTAGAGATGGCTCTTGATATAGATTCCTCTGGCAACTATCCCGGCAACAAGCCAACTTCCTCACTTGTTCGCCAATGTGCCACGTTGGGGGAGGAGATAGATTGGCACACAAACAGACCCCATAACAGCAAGTTTGTTGCGCTTCTTTCATATCAGATTGCCTTGTCCACCAAGATGAGCACAGCACAGGCGGCTATGTGCTTTTGTTGTGCGTTGGTAGCCGACGCGGGGATGCTGGATCTGCCCCGCCAGCTCTTTTTTAGGGAAATACTAAGTTCCAAGGAAAGAAAACTGCTTAGAACCCAGTGTAACGGTTTGGCATCACATCTTGATTTTGTTCCTTCGTGTTATTTCCAGCATTTCCTGCTGTCAGGCTTCTGTCGCCGTGAGAACTATGACGGCTCTGGCTATCCTGAGGGGCTTGCCGGCAGCTCCATACCTGTTCTTGCCCGCATAATCCGCGTGGCAGAGGACTTCACGGGAATGACGGGAAGAAGGGCGCAGAGATACCTGCTGCCGCTGTCCAGCATGGCTGCCGTCAGGGAGCTTAGAAGGTCGGCAGGCCTTTACGACCAAAGGATTGTCAATATAGTAGAAAAGATTGTCATGCAGTCTTGAGGGAATCTCGAAAAACTTCAGTTTTGCCTTGGCAACGCCGTGGCTCCGCTGGCGGTTCCGAGGTTACTCTGAAAATGCTTGCCCTTTAAGCGTATTTCGTATACTATCTGACTTGCAAGGACAAAAAATCAACTGGGCTTTGAGGGGATTTATATGTGCGGAATAGTTGGATACATAGGGGTCAAGGACGCAACGCCTGTCCTTATTGACGGACTCAAGAAGCTTGAGTACAGGGGTTACGACAGCGCGGGAATCGCGGTCTATGACGGACAGGAAATTCTTGTCCGAAAAGTCAAGGGGGCGATAAAGTTCCTTGAGGACAAGCTTGCCAAGGAGACCGTGCGAGGCTGCCTTGGAATAGGCCACACCCGCTGGGCGACACACGGAGAGCCGAGCGACATCAACGCCCACCCGCAGGTCAACGAGAGCGGCAGCATCGCCGTAGTCCACAACGGAATCATCGAGAACTACCTCGCGCTCAAGTCATGGCTGCAGGGCAAGGGAATCGTCTTCCGCAGCCAAACGGACACCGAGGTTATTGCCCATCTGGTCAATTATTACTACGAGAAGGACAGGGACATCTTCAAGGCCGTGCAGCGGAGCCTGGACAAGCTGGAGGGCAGCTACGCGCTTGGAGTCCTGTGCAAGGACTTTCCTGACCGCATCATCGCAGCCCGCAAGGAAAGCCCCCTCATCGTCGGCCTGGGCGAGGGCGAGAACTTCATCGCGAGCGACGTGCCCGCAGTCCTTCCATACACACGGGAGGTCTACTTCCTGGATCAGAAGCAGCTGGCTGTGCTCTACGCCGACCATGTGGATTTATTTGACGGAAACGGCAACCGGGTCATAAAGTCGCCATACCACGTGGACTGGGACATCTCCTCCGCTGAGAAGAACGGCTGGGAGCACTTTATGCTCAAGGAAATCCACGAGCAGCCCAAGGCTCTGACCGACACGATGCGCCCGCGTTTTGTCAAGGAAGCCAACGGAAAGATAAGCGACATCAAGTTCGAGGAGATAAAGGAAGGTGGCGAGGAATTCTGGAAGTCAGCCCGCCGCATCGTTATCACTGCCTGCGGAACCGCCTACCATGCCGGTGTCGTCGCCAAGTACGCCTTTGAGAAATTCGCCCGTATCCCGGTCGTCGTCGATGTTGCGAGCGAGTTCCGCTACCGTGACCCCATATTGAACAAAGACGACGTGTTCATCGTGATAAGCCAGTCGGGAGAGACCGCCGACACGCTGGCTGCCCTGCGCCTTGCCAAGTCCGCCGGGGTGCATGTGATTGCGATAACCAACTGCGTAGGCTCCACCGTGAGTCGTGAGGCGGACGACATAGTGTACACATGGGCGGGGCCGGAAATCGCGGTCGCCTCCACTAAGGCCTACACGACACAGCTGGCCTGCCTGTACATGCTCGCGCTCAAGGCCGCCCACATCAGGGGTATGCTTGACGAGGCGGAGTATGGGAACTTTCTGGGAGAGCTGGCGAGTCTCCCTGACAAGGTGCAGGAGCTTCTTGATGACAAGACCGTAATACAGAAGTTCGTGTCCCGGAATTTCAACAAAGACAAGGTTTTCTTCATAGGCCGCCTCTTTGACAGCGCGACCAGCCTGGAGTGCGCCCTCAAGCTCAAGGAAGTATCATACATGCACTCGGAGGCATTCGCCGCCGGGGAGCTGAAGCACGGCCCCATCGCCCTTATGGATTCCTCGACCCTTGTTGTTGCCACTGCTACACAGAAGGAGATGTACGAAAAGCTTGCCAGCAACATCGTGGAGGTCAAGACGCGCGGAGCCGCCACTCTTGTAATAACACAGGACAGAAGCGGGGCCTTCAAGGCCGCCGCCGATGAGATTTTCCTCATCCCTGAGTGCGACAGCGCGTTTGCCCCGATACTGTCCATCGTGCCTTCCCAGCTCTTCGCCTACTACTGCTCCGTCTTAAGGGGTATAGACCCTGACAAACCTAGGAATCTCGCCAAGTCCGTCACGGTGGAGTAGAAAAACAGCGCGAGGCGGAAAATGAAAGTCGTCTCCTGCGTGTGTCAGAGCCGGGCGGGTGGCGACGAAATAACCGCACGGCAATGGTGGAGTCAACGATGGGAATACGCTTGGAGAAAGTGGCAAGGGGTGATGTCGAGATAGTCTGGAAAATGCAGACGGAGGCATTTTCGGGGCTGTTGGAAAAGTACAGGGATTATGAGACAAGCCCGGCCGCCGAAGGATTGGACAAGGTTCTGGCGCGGTTTGAGCAGCCGTGGACGAGCTATTATTTCATCATCGCGGATGGCAGCAGGGTAGGAGCCGTCCGTGTCATAGACAAAAAAGATGGAAGCCGGAAGCGTATATCCCCAATCTGGATTATGGAGGAGTACAGGAACAGGGGGTATGCACAGCAGGCTATAAAGGCACTTGAGAATCTGTGCGGCTCCGACAATTGGTGCCTTGATACCATATTGCAGGAAAAGGGCAACTGCCATCTGTATGAGAAAATGGGCTACCACAGAACGGGAAAGACCGAGAAAATCAATGACCTTATGGATATAGTTTTTTATGAGAAGGACTGACTTCCGAATAGGGGGTGCTTATGAATGTCTACGTTGATTTTGATGACTGCCTGTGCGAAACAGGAAGGGCATTCTCCAAACTTGCCTATGAAATGTTTAGGATAAATGTACCTTATGAGGATATGCACGATTTCAACCTTCAGAAGTCCTTCGGCCTGAATGACGAGCAGTACGGCCAGCTGCTTGTCAGGGGAAACGAGAACGATATGCTTATGTCCTATGAGGAGACTCCCGGAGCTGTAGAAGTCATAAACGGATGGACAGGCAAAGGCCATAACGTATCAATCATCACAGGTCGGCCGTTCGGTTCCTATGAGGCATCCCATGACTGGCTTGATAAACACGGATATAAAAATATCAAGCTGTATTGCCTTGACAAATATGGTGACGAACAGCAGATCAGGGGCAGTGATTACAGTCTGGAGCTTGAGGAATACTACAAGATGAATTTTGACTTTGCAATTGAAGATTCCCCTTTGGCATTCAAGTTCTTCAATCATCTCCCGGAACTTAAGGTGATGGTATTTAACAGGCCGTGGAATAAGACAACGGGATTCCCAAACGGCAACTATCGCAGATGCTTTGATTGGAAAGATGTAAGTGCTATGTTTGAATGTGGCTTTATTGTCTAGCCCTCTGGCTGTCTGAATAGTCCCTTGCTATTCCCGGTTTCTTGCATTTCTGGCTGGATTTTCCTGCTTGCAGATGTTATAATCAAGTCATGTCGTTACTAGCTGCGTTCATGGTTCCGCATCCGCCCCTCATAGTCGCTGAAGTGGGGAAGGGGGCGGAGAGGCAAGTCCAGACAACAATTGATTCATACCGCAGGGTGGCACAAGAGATAGCCGCCTTGAAGCCCCAGACGATTATCGTCACATCCCCTCACAGTATAATGTACTCGGACTACTTCCACATCTCACCGGGGAGCGGGGCGGAAGGCAGTTTTGCCAGATTCGGTGCAGGGCAGGTGTCATTCAGAGAGGAATACGATGAGGAGCTTGTCAGGGCAATCTGCGGTGAGACACAATCTGCCGGTGTGCGGGCGGGAACTGATGGCGAGAAGGATGCGTCGCTTGACCACGGGACGATGGTGCCCCTCTATTTTGTCAGGCAATTCTACACGGATTACAAATTGGTACGCATGGGTCTTTCTGGTCAGTCCTATAAGGAGCATTACAGGCTGGGGCAGTGCATCCAGAGGGCAGTCGCAAAAACCGGGAGAAATGTTGTGCTGGTGGCGAGCGGCGACCTTTCCCATAAGCTTGCCGAGGACGGCCCCTATGGGTTCGCACAGGAAGGCCTTGAGTATGACAGGAGAATTATGGATGTGATGGGCAAGGCGGAATTCGGAAGGCTGTTTGACTTCAGTGAGGGTTTCTGCGACAAGGCGGCGGAATGCGGCCATAGGTCTTTCATAATCATGGCGGGGGCATTGGACGGAACTGCTGTCAGGGCGGAATGTCTTTCCCACGAGGGTACGACAGGAGTGGGCTATGGCATCTGTTTCTATAAACCTGCGGGCAGGGACGAGGGCAGGTGCTTTTTGGCCGGATACGAGTCGGAAGAGCGGGATAAACTTGAGTCAATCCGGGGCGGAGAGGACATATATGTGCAGTTAGCCCGCCGTACCGTGGAGCTGTATACGCGGGAAGCTTCTGTTCCACGCGTGGACTCTGGTAAGGCTCTTTTCCCGGACGGAACAGAGCTTGCTCTGCCGGAAGAGATGCTTTCAAGACGGGCGGGTACATTCGTCTCCTTGCATCTTGACGGTCAGCTTAGGGGCTGCATAGGTACGATAGGTGCGACAGAGCCTTGCGTCGCTGCGGAGATAATCCACAATGCGGTGTCGGCATGTAGCCGAGATCCTCGGTTCAACAGGGTCAGGGAGGGGGAGCTTTCTTCCATGATATACAGCGTGGACGTGCTTGGGCCTGTGGAATCGATAAGCTCCCGCGAGCAGCTGGACGTGAAGCGTTACGGCGTGATATGCAGCAAGGACAGCAGGAGAGGACTGCTACTGCCCAATCTTGACGGCGTTGATGACGTTGACCAGCAGATAGAAATTGCCTGCCGCAAGGGGGGGATAAGCCCATCTGAGAAGCCAGAGCTTTCCCGCTTTGAGGTTGTGAGGCACCACTGACATGGAGAAGTCTGGCACGGCGGTGAATGATACGACGAACGCTGACATGGGGAACGCTGATGCGGCGACCAGTGGCATTGCGGTGACTGACATGGCGACCTCTGATATGGCTGCTACTAACCCGGCGGTGACATGCACGACCTGCTTCCACCGCTGTGTGCTGAAAGATGGGCAGGTGGGATTCTGCCGTGCCCGCATGAATCGGCAGGGAATCATCGTTCCCCTGGGCTATGAGTCGGGCATGGGCAGGCTCAGTGCTCTGGCTCTCGATCCGATAGAAAAGAAGCCCCTCGCCAGATTTATGCCGGGGAGCCGCATCCTTTCCGTGGGCGGATGGGGCTGCAACATGCGGTGTCCGTTCTGCCAGAACTACGAGATTTCACAGCACACACCGGAAGTTGATGGCAATGGTCTTACCCCACAGGAGCTTGTTTCCAAGGCTCTGTCCCTGCGAGGACGGGGCAACATCGGTCTCGCATACACATACAACGAGCCTCTTGTCTCATGGGAATACCTGCGTGACTGCGCCATGCTGGTACGGCAGGCGGGCATGAAGAACGTCATTGTCACCAACGGCTGCATCTCCACGAATGTGTTGGATGAGATTCTTCCCTACACGGACGCAATGAACATAGACCTTAAGTGTTTCTCCTCTGGCTCATACAGAAAACTGGGCGGAGACCTTGGGGCGGTCAAGGACGCAATATCCATGTGTCATAACTATGGACAAGCCTATGAGCATGGATGCATACACATAGAGCTTACGACTCTAATTGTGCCGGGCTTCAACGACAGCGAGGAGGAGATGGCGGAAGAAGCTGCATGGATAGCTTCGCTGGACAGGAACATACCCCTGCACCTGACCCGTTTCTTTCCCCGCTGGAAAATGGAGAGCCTGCCTGCTACTCCTGTGGAGACCCTCTGCCGTCTGGCAGAGCTTGCACGAAGGGAGCTTTCGGATGTACTGCTGGGTAATGTATAGAAGACGGCAGCACGAATCACCAGCTCCGACGCAGAGCAAGAATAATCTAGGACGAGACGGCTGATTTCCTTAGTCTTTCTCCAGCAGATCCTCAACCAGACGGCGGAATACCCGCTTCTTTACGTGCATACCTGCCATGTACAGGCCGCGAAGTGGTGTGCTGTCCATGGACTGCTCAATCATCTCATCGGTTATAGCCTCTCGTGCGGCATCCCTGTCGCTGCGCTTTTCCATTACCTTGGACAGGAATGTCTTTATGACCTTGCGGGTTTTCTTGTTGTCCAGAAGGTCTCCTATTGTCGTGTTGGGGCCTATCTCGACCGGCAGGCTTTGCTTGCTCTTGAACACCACGGGAGCTGTTGCCCTTATGTCGCGGCTGGAAGAACCGATTTGCAGCTCGTAAGTTCCTGACGGGGCATACCAGTCCTCCAGCTCCGTGCTGTAGTAGGCAAAGCTTCGTTTGTCCAAGGTAAAGCTTATGCGGACGCTCTCGCCTGGCTTAAGGAATACTTTCTTAAAGCCCTTTAGCTCTTTCTCCGGGCGGGTGGCTAATCCTGTCTTGTCAGAAATGTAAAGCTGGACGACCTCTTTGCCCGCGACTTTGCCGGTGTTCTTGACCGTGATTTTTGCCGTGACAGTCTGCTTGTCTTTCTTGCCGTCGCCCAGGCTGTCGCTGTTAAGCTCAAGATTGGAGTAGTCGAACGTCGTGTAGCTAAGGCCGAACCCAAAGGGGTATTCCACGTCCATCTTCCGCGTGTCGTACCAGCGGTAGCCAACATAGATGCCCTCAGTGTACTCACAGTTATGCTTGTCATTTGCAAAGCTCAGGAATGACGGTGTGTCTTCCAGTCTAAGGGGGAACGTCTCTGCGAGTTTGCCTGACGGGTTCACCTTGCCGGTCAGCACGTTGACGACTGCTTCCCCGACGGCCTCACCGCCCAGGTATGCTTCCACAATCGCGTCAACCTTGTCACGCCAAGGCATGACAACAGGCGAGCCGTTATGCATTACGACCGTGACTTTGACCCCGGCATCCGCGAGTGCGTCAATCAGGGTGTTTTGGTTTGCGGGCATGTCCAGATGCTTGCGGTCATAGCCTTCGCTTTCAAAGGAGTCTGGCAGTCCGGCAAAGACAACCGCCCTGCCGTATTTCTTGCCTGCTTCCACGGCGGCCCTGAGCAGCCCGGAGGACTTGGCTTTGTCATCCTCTTTTTCTTCTATTATGTACCCCTGCTCATAGTCAAATTCCAGTCCCGCCTTGTGGAATGTGTCATAAGCGGACGTGACTTCAATCGCGTTTATGTGGCTGGAACCTCCGCCCTGGTAGCGTGGTTTCTTGGCAAACTCCCCGATAAGTGCGAACTTTTCATTGCCGCCCAGGGGCAGCATCCCGCTGTTTTTGAGAAGTACGATGGATTCTTCTTCCAAAAGGCGGGCAATCTCGTGGTGCTTCTCAAAGTCAAAAGAGCCTTCTTTCCTTCCGTCCTCAAAGTCGTAGACCCATCGCAGAATACGGAAGCAAGACTCATCTATCCTCTTGACAAGCTTCTTGTCCTTGCGGGCGGCCTTGAGCACTTTTTTGTCATTCACGTCACCATGTCCAGGCATCTCTAGGTCGCAGCCTGCTTTGACTCCGGCAACTCGGCTGTTCACTGCCCCCCAGTCGCTCATCACTACGCCTTTAAAGCCCCACTCCTTGCGGAGGACTTTGCGCAGAAGCCAGCTGCTCTCGCCGGAATAAGTTCCGTTTATAAGGTTGTAGCTGTGCATTATGGTCTTGGGCTGGGACTTCTTAACGGCGGTCTCGAATGCCGGAAGGTATATCTCCCTCATTGTGCGTTCATCGCAGTTGGAAGAACAGGTGAGCCTTCTGTACTCCTGGCTGTTGAGGGCAAAGTGCTTGAGCGACACACCTACGCCTTTGGACTGAACTCCATCTATGTAGGATGAGGCAAGTTCCCCTGCTAGATATGGATCCTCACTCATGTACTCAAAGTTGCGGCCGCAGAGGGGGGATCTTTTTATGTTGATGGCCGGTCCAAGTATGGTGGAAACGTCTTCCGCCTGACACTCATCGCCCAGGGTTTCACCCAGTTTCTTCATAACATCAGGGTCAAAGGAGCTTGCGGTCGCACATGCCGCCGGGAAGCAGACTGCCTTTATGCTGTCGTTTTCACTGCCACCCGCATGGCTCAGGTCTTGTTTGCGCAGACCATGAGGGCCATCGCTGACCATTATGGCCGGTATGCCCAGTCGCTCCACGGTCTTGGTGTGCCAGAAGTCCTCGCCCGAAAGGAGGCTGCACTTCTCCTTGAGTGTCATGTTCTTTACCAGTGCACGAATGTCGCTGTCTGAGTGCCTTGCCATAGTTCCTCCGATTTTATGTATGCTGTACCAGGTTAACGATTATGTCAGCTGTGCCGTCGATTCCGAAAAGGGAGCTGTTGAGCAGGGCATGGTAGCATTTCCTGTCTCCCCAGGTCTGCTCTGTAAATGTGTTGTAGTGGTTGGCACGCCTCTTGTCTATGAGCTTGACATCTTTTGCTGCGGAAGCTTCGTCCAGCCCCTTCAGTTCCACCGCGCGTTTAGCCTTGAATTCCAGCGGTGCATAGACGAATACATTGAACACATCGTCCTTGTTCACTTCCTCGGTGTGGGTCAGGATATAGTCGGAGCAGCGGCCGACAATGACGCACGGCCCTTTCTTGGCAAGGTCTATGACTACCTGCCTCTGGGCGTTGAAAACCTGATCGGCCAGCGGCACGTTCATTGTAGTCCGTGTGGTGGCATGTAGGCCTGTTGTACCAGGGCTGGCGTAACTGGTGCCCAGCAGGAGGGTATAAAGCAGCCCGCTGGAGATGCTCTGCTCCGTGCGGCTGATGAACTCTTTGGAAAGCCCTGATGTTTCCGCTGCCATGTCAATTATTTCGCTGTCATAGAAGGAAATACCGAGACGTTCGGCCACCTTCTTGCCGATTGATCTTCCGCCTGAGCCGTATTCACGGCTTATCGTGATTATCTTTTTCATCGTATAAATGGTAGCTCAAATCCAAGTCAGAATCAAGTGGGCGTTAGCACGGAAATCAGTTTTTATGAGTTTTTGCAGTTTGAGACGCACAAAAACGTATGTAGCGAGGGAACCGTCAGCGAAGCTTAAAGGCGACCTCGCGGGGATACGGTTTTCCTGATGGGCTTGTTTTGCAAAAGTGATTTCCGTGGGGCTTGCCCAGTTTTTGGAGATACCCTATACTGTTAAAAAAGCTAAGGGCGTGTTATATGGATGATATGACAAAAGAGGCTGGTGAAATGCGGCTCGTGATGGGCAACGAGGCTATCGCGCTTGGAGCCATCACCGCTGGTGTGAACCTTGTGGCTGGCTATCCTGGAACCCCCTCTTCGGAGATACTAGAGTGTGTTTCCCGCTACAACAAGGAGACTGGGGCTTACGTGGAGTGGTCGGTCAACGAGAAAGCTGCCGTTGAGGTTGCCGCTGGTGCTTCAATTGCCGGATCGCGCACTATGGTGACTATGAAGCAGGTAGGGCTTAATGTTGCTTCCGACCCAATTATGTGCCTGTCATACGTCGGTGTTAAAGGCGGCATGGTGATTGTGAGTGCGGATGACCCCGGCCCTATATCCAGTCAAACAGAGCAGGACACCCGTGAATTTGCCCGTTTTTCCAAGCTTCCTGTATTTGACCCGTCCAGTCCTTCGGAAGCTTTTCAGATGGTGCAGGATGCCTTTGAATACTCTGAGAAATACAATACGCCTGTTATACTGCGGCCAACCACTAGGGTTTGTCACGCATACGAGAGCATGAGGGTTCCTCCGGTTGGACAGGAGAGGGAAAGGGGCTGCTTTGTCAAGGATACAGCCCGCTGGGTTATCTTTCCCCGTGCTTCATACTTGAACCACAAGAGAATTTTTGAGCGCAACGAGCATGTTCTGCCCAAGGTATTCTCAGATTATCATTTTAACAGGATTGAGAGGCCTTTTGCCTTGGACAAGTCTAGCGCCGGCTATGCCAGTGCTGGTGCGCCAACGGCTGAATCCGTGAGCTTGGGTATTGCCTGCTCTGGGATAAGTTATGCTTACGTTCGTGAAGCTCTGGAGCTTTTGCGCAGGGACAATCCATCCAGTCCTGCCCTTGCTAACACCGTGCTGTTAAAAGTCTCCACCCCATATCCTTTTCCAGAGACACTGGCATGTTCGTTTCTGAGGCAGGTGGGCGAAGTCCTTGCGGTGGAAGAACTGGATCCTGTTGTTGAGCGGGAACTCATATATATAGAAGGAAAATTTCATCTTGATGCAGCCATTTACGGCAAGCTGGATGGGAGCGTTGCTGAAGCCGGTGAGAACACCGTCCAGACTGTCAGGCGGGCAATTGCCAAATTCTTTGGTTTGGATTGCACTGGTCAGGCAGTGGCAGCCACTTCACAGCCCGAGCTTCCTGCCCGTCCGCCCGTTCTTTGCGCGGGCTGTCCCCACCGTGGGGCTTTCTATGCCGTCAAGCTTGCCACCAAGGGGATGAAGACAGCCTATTGCGGTGACATAGGCTGTTACACATTGGGCAACTCCAGGCCTCTGGATATGTGCGACTCCTGCCTTTGCATGGGGGCGGACATAACGATGGCCCAGGGCCTGTATCACAACGAGGGCGACCGTCTTTGTTTCTCCTTTATCGGGGACTCGACTTTCTTTGCCTCCGGAATTCCCGGGGTGGTGAACGCTGTCTACAACCAGTCCCGGCAGGTTATCTGTGTGCTGGACAACTCCACGACGGCTATGACCGGCCATCAGCCTCATCCAGGAACCGGGCGGACTATGATGGGCGGGACAGTCCAAAAGCTTAGCATAGAGAAGATACTTGAGGCTGTAGGTGTTTCCCCTGTTTTGACTGTTGATCCCCTCAGGACTCCTGCGGCTGTCGCTGCTGTAAAGGAGGCGGCTGCCTGTCCGGGCGTGAGCGCGGTCATTTTCCGCTCCCCATGTGTGGCAATCGCAGGCAAGCTGGGATATAAGTTCCCCGTTCCAATGACTGTGGACACTGGAAAATGCGTGGGCTGCCGCAAATGTGTGAACGAGCTGGGCTGCCCTGCAATCTCGATTGACGTGGAGAACAAGAAACCTGTCATTGACAAGGCGACATGCACGGCTTGTGGGCTTTGCTGCCAGTTGTGCCCGGTTCATGCCATATTAGGCTGTAAGGAGTAGGGAATGAGCAAGAGCATAATAATATGCGGAACAGGTGGGCAGGGAACGGTTCTCGCTGCCAAAGTCCTTTCACAGTCGGCCGTTATGTCAGGTCATAAAGTTCTGTCTGCGGAGACAATCGGCATGGCGCAGCGTGGTGGTTCCGTAGTGAGCCATGTAAGAATCGGAGAGGATGTATTCTCCCCATTGGTTCCGGAAGGAGAAGCTGATGTTATGATAGCCTTTGACGCTTCTGAGGCAGTCCGCAACATCAGTTACCTGTCAGCCAGATCTGTTGCCATTGTTAGCCGTAAAGTCATACAGGGCGTTACCAGCTCACTGCAAGGAAAGAGCTTTAGCCCGGAGACGATGATTGCCGCCTTGGAAGAGAAAGCTGGTAAGGTTGTCGCCGTGGACACCGACAGTGTGTGCGAAAAGATAGGGTCTGCCAAGGTTGCCAATATGATTCTTCTGGGGGCGGCGTGCAAGGAAGGCTTGTTTAAGCTGGAGGATGTTGAGCTGGCAATGAAAAAGCTCGTAAAAGCGGACTTTTACGAGCTTAACAAAAAGGCTTTGGAATACCTGGCGGTTTCTTAGGGATGTGACTTTTAGTCGTCTACAAGAAGGACTAGGTTTAAGCCGTCCTTCTTGAGCTTGACATCGTGTTCGTTGCCATCCTTGAATTCCTCTGGGGTTAGGGGAACGGCTTTCTTTATCTTTTTCTTGTCCATCCAGTCAGTAAACTTGATTATACCGTAGTAGACAAGTATCTTTTTGGTACGGCTGTAAACGTAGAGGTTGACCGGCAGGTCTTGGATTCTGTTCTTGGAGGACAGGAAAAGGCTGTCGTTCTCGCTCTCCTTGATTACGTCTCCGCTGACTACGTATGTCTGGGCGGATGCCTCGTATACTGAGACCGTACCCGTGTCCGCGGACATATTCATTCCGGCATCATAGATGTAAAAGTTGAGGTTCTCGTCCTTCTGGTCGCTTACAATCTTATACTTGTTGTCCTTCGGCTTGATTATCTTGATTGCGAAGTAACGGTAGTGGGTGTAGTCTATCCCCCTGTAGAAACTGTGGTACAGGTGGGGGGATGGTGCCCAGCGATCCATTCTTACGGGGTTTATAAGATGCCATTCGTCCTTAAAGCGGCCTCCCCAGCCGTAGACTTCTGCGCTTATGTTCTTGTCATATGTACGGTTGAAAACCTGGATGCCAATCTTGAATCTTCCTTCGTCTTCGTCCGGGCCGCTGTCCACGACGAGATAGGTGGCGCCTTCGCTGTCATATTCCGGGAGGTTAATCTGTGGAACTATGTAGGCCTTGGAAACTGGTTCCTCTTCCTTTTGTTCCTGTTCCTCTTCCTCCGTAGTCTCCGTATCGGAAGCTTTGACTGTCGTTTTCTTTGTGCTCTTTTTTGTAGCACTCTGTGCAAAGACTGAAAGGCTGAAAGAGAATGTGGCCAGAGTTACAAGTGTAATAAACCTTTTCATATACTTCATTTGTCGGAAATCATAGCAGGAACTTTATATTTTGAAAAGTAGGTTTGAGTGGTTAATTGATTAATTTTTCAATATTACAGTATAATTTTCAACGTGTTTCCATTATATGACGAAAAACTGGCAGCAGAGAAATGCCGTTGGCTCATAAATAAAATTGATTCTGGCGAGATAGCACTAAGGCGGCTCTCCCGGACCAGTCAGGAACGGGCTGGTCAGGGGCTTATGCTGGCTGCCATGCTAGCTAAGAGCAACGAAGATGGCAGTGAAAAAGTTTTCTTTGCCTGTTCAGGTCTTTCTCGTCGGCTGGAGATTGTGAATCCTGAGCTGGAAAGCTCTTTTGAAATTGCCCCCCCGATAGTTTCTCCTGCCGCAGTCGAAGATGCCCTGTCAAAGAATAACAGGGAGATACACGAGCTGACGGACAGGCTCAAGGAAACAGGCCTTTCTCCTAAGACCGTGATGGAGCTAAAGGAGAGAAGGCTCAGGCTGACCGATGAATCCCTAGGCAGGGTCTTTTCACTTTACAAATTCCACTGTGCCGATGGAAGGACAAGGAGCCTGAAAGAAATCTGCGGTGAATATGCATGGCGCACGGGCAGGGGTGGGCTTCCCCCTACTGGAACCGGCGAGTGTGCGGAACAGAGGCTGTTGAATCTGGCTTTTTTACGGAACATGACGCCGTTGAGCATGGCTCAGGTTTTCTACTGCGATGCTCGTTCTCCTGATATCGCCTTGAAGGGCTGTTTTTATCCCCCATGCGACTCAAGATGTGGCATTGTGCTGCCCTCTATGCTGGGGCTGGAGATAGTCTATAGGGATGATGACATTATCGTTGTGAACAAGCAGTCAGGTCTCCTCAGCGTACCGGGCAGGGGGTCTGATAAACAGGACTGCGTGGTTAACCGGATCAGGAGGCTTTTTCCTTTTTGCATGGAACAGCCTTCCGTCCACCGCCTGGACATGGAAACCAGCGGCCTTATGGTTCTCGCGTTCAACCCTGCTGCCCACAAGAGTCTTTCCAAGCAGTTCCAATCAGGGGAAGTGTCCAAAGAGTACACCGCCTTGCTGGACGGAGTTCTGGCTCAAAAGGGGATAGCGGCGGAGGGGGTGATGGAGCTTACTTTCAGGCTGGATGTTGACAACCGGCCGCACCAAATCTGGGACAGTGTATACGGAAAGAAAGCTGTCACTGAGTGGAAAATAGACCGGGTGCAGGACTATCATGCGCCCGATGGCAAGAGGAGGCCTGCGACGAGGGTTTTGTTCCTCCCTCATACGGGACGAACCCATCAGCTCCGGCTCGCCTCGGCGGATTCACACGGATTTGGTGTGCCTATAATCGGTGACACGCTTTATGGAACTTGCAAGCCGGGTGAAAGGCTGATGCTCCATGCCACTAGCCTAAGCTTTACGCATCCTGTTACGGGGCAGAGGATGGACTTTACAAGCCCCCCTCCATTTTAGGGTGGTTTTCCTTTTAGTTGGCTTCCGCGCCCTCGAATGCTCCGATTGTACCGGCGGAATACAGGGCATCACAGTAGATACAACGGTACTGTGCCTTGTCATGGTTGACCAAGTGGAATTCCTGCTGCACGTAATGCTCTGTCGCCGTGATGCATCGGGGGTTCTTGCAACGGATGACCCCCTGGATTTTGTCAGGAAGCTCCGTCTTTATCTTTTTTGTTATCTTGGAGTCCTGGATGACGTTGACCGTGATGTTGGGGTCAATGTAGCCCAGCACACTGTAGTCTATGTTCAGGATGTTGTCTATCTTGATGATGTCCTTTTTGCCACTTTTTACGGACTGGGCGTTCATTATCAAGGCCGTTGTGAACTTGGCCTTGTCAAGCCCCAGGTAGCGGAATACCTTCCAACCGCTGCCCGCTTTGATATGGTCTATGACCAGTCCGTTCTTTATTTCCGCGATGTTAAGCATATAGCTGATTATAATGCAAGGGCTGATGGTTGTCCAGAGAAAGACTTTAGAAACGGTAAAATTCGCAAAGCTTCGTAACACAAAGAGTTGCGAAGCTTTGACGGGAAACGCCGGTTGATGCCGCCTATATTAGTCAGTGTTTTCTTAGGCTATCTCGTGGTTCTTCATGTAGCTGAACAGCTTGTTCAGCTCTATAAGGAATGACAGGCGGTCGTTCGTCCTTATGGAAACCTCCGTCTGTCGGCCTGCGATTTCTTTGACCTGATTGATGTTCTGCTCCTCGACATCCTTGGAAGACTTGACCAAGTTCTCCTGGGTTCCCTTGATGTCGTTGTACATGCTCTCTGTGGCCCTGGCGTTTTCCATTGACCCCCTCTTGATGTCCTCAAGGGACTCGTTGGAGCTGTCCATTATATCCCTTATCTTGTTCAGGAACTCATCATACTCGGAGTTGCCCTTTATGACCATTCCAATCCTGCCACTCAGGTCTTCGATATGGCTTTTTATCTCGTTTGAGGTTGAGCGTGTCTGCTCGGACAGCTTTTTGACTTCGTTGGCTATGATGCGGAATCCCGCACCCGCGCTTCCTGCATGGGCTGCCTCGATGGAAGCGTTGAACGACAGCAGGTTGGTCTGGTCGGAGATGTTCTGGATGTTCTGTACAAAGCCTTCAATCTTCTTTATGAAGTCCTCCAGCTCATTCATCTTCTGATCCATCTCCTTGCGTTTCTGCTGGATGGCTTCCATCTTTAGCCCCATCTCCTCGAATTTGCCTGAGATGTTGTCAATCCTCGATGAACTGTCCTGGATGGACTGCATTATGCCGTGGGCGGTCTCCTCTATCTTGCTGCTGGTCTTGGAAAGCTCCTGAAGGGCATCAGCCTGCTTTTTGTATATTCCGTCCTCGGATGTGAGGCTGTCCAGGTACCTGTGCAGGAAGGCATCACCGTTGTTGGCCTTGAAAGCCATGCCCATTAGAATCTCCGTCAAATCCAAACCGGCCTGTATAAGCTCGCTCTTGCTGTATTTTTTTTCCATAATTTTGCTCCTTATTTTTGACAGGCTTTCCTAGCTTTCTACTACGATTGCAAGCAGGGTCTGGTTAAAGTTAAGCCTGTCCTTCTGCTCTCCATAGCTTGAGAAACCGCAATAGACAGGGAAATACTTGTGCCAGATATCAGCAATCCGCCCTGTCAGGCCTTGCTGCTCAAAGCCTATCGTGCGGAGTATGCAGTTGACCAGAAACACGAAGCCCGGCTTGGCAATCTCATCTGAGAAGGTGTTCCCTGTCTTGACTGCAATCTCAATAGGATCCAGCGGATCCATCAGCTCCAGGCTGGAGTTTGGAAGGACACGGCAGTACATGCCCATTGAGCCGTCCGGGTTAAAGCTCGCTATGGATGAGATGAACACGTCATCACCATAGGCTCTTCCCATCGGGTGCGCCAGGGCGGCGTTGGCGGCCTCGGATTCGTGTATTCCAAGGGCCTGGGCATACATACGCTTGGGGCTTTGTCCGTTTATGCTTTTGACAAGCCTGCTTTCTATGTCCACGCTGGAAAACAGTAGCTTCTTGCCTGATGGGGCAAAGATGTTCTCCCTCTTGACCAGGAACTTCTTGGAGGTCTTGACAAAAAGGACAGCTGCCCCTTTGGAGACGACTTCACCGTTGTAGCTCACATAAGTTTGCTTGAACTGGAGGTCGTCACCTGCTGAACCTCCGGCAATGATAAACTCGTTGTCTGATATGACAGCGTTCAAGACGGCAAGGGTCGCTTCCTCGGCATTGCACAAGCCGTTTATAAAGACTAGGGCAAAGCAGTCCTTGTTGCCTCCGTTCTGACCGACGTTGACCCCTGCCTTTCTTGCGGCTTCCGTTATCTTGCGCTTGTTGATTATAGGGAACTGGTCTATG
>JAFTEK010000058.1 GCA_017453705.1 Treponema sp. | reverse complement strand
CTCGGTTTTGCATGACATAGCCCCATACTTCATGGAATGTCAAAGGTCCGCCATTTGGTATGTCGTGAAAATAGGAAAATTCTCCTCTTTCCACTTTTTTTTCTGACTCTTCGCTTGCGACTGCGGAATTCTCCCCTTTTTCGTCCATGACGGAAGTTTCCTCAACGGCAGGCTTGTCTTTTGTTCCGTTTGAGAAACATAAGGCAAGACAAAATCCAAAGGCGACAAGCGAGGCTGCTGCATATCGATATTTTATAGTCATTTTCCTTTTCCTCCTTACGGAATTTGAATCAACTCACGAGGCTTACTGCCCTGTGCCGGTCCTACAATCCCACGCTCTTCCATTTCTTCCACTAGACGTGCGGCCCTGTTGTATCCAATCTTTAGCCTTCGCTGTATATAGGAAGCACTTGCTTTCCCTGCTTGGACAACGATATCCAAGGCTCTGTCATAAAGGGGGTCATTTCCTTCGCTGAAAGCCATCTGCTCGTCTGCGTCGTCGTCATCATCAGGAACGAAAATTTCATCATCGATGTATTCCGGCTCGCCCCATTCTTTGACGGCAGAAACAACGTTCTCGACTTCCTGGTCTGAGACGAATGTTCCCTGTATGCGTACCGGGAATGGGTCTGTGGAGCTTGCATAGAGCATATCACCCTTGCCCAGGAGTTTTTCCGCTCCCATCTGGTCAATGATGATGCGGCTGTCAGTCTTGCTTGCGACCATGAATGCTATGCGGCTGGGAATGTTTGCCTTGATTAGGCCTGTTATAACGTCTATCGACGGTCTTTGTGTGGCCAGTACCAAATGTATTCCTACGGCACGGCTCATGGCTGCGAGTCGGGCAAGGACGCTTTCCAGCTGCTTGCCAGTTGTAGCCATAAGGTCTGCGAATTCATCGATTACAACAATCATGTAGGGCAGTTTTTCAGCTGCAATGTGCCTGTCAACAATCTTCTTGTTGTAACTGGATATGTCCCTTGCCCCCATTCCGTCCAAAAGTGAATATCGCCTTTCCATCTCGCACAGACAATACTGTAACGCCTGCATTGCTTTCTTTGGCTCCGTTATTACAGGGGTGAGCAGGTGGGGTATGTCATTATAAAGCTTTAGCTCTACTATCTTGGGGTCTATGAGAATCATCTTGACTTGATCAGGACTTCTCTTGTAGAGAATTGAAAGAATCATAGAGTTTACGCATACAGATTTTCCACTTCCTGTGGAACCTGCGATAAGCAAGTGGGGAGTTTTAACCAAATCTATGACAACTTTTTCGCCCTGTATGTTTTTGCCCAGCACAACTGGAACTCCGAATTTCTTCCATTCAGGCAAGTCTTGTTCGATACATTCGCGGAAGGATACAGTTGCCCTGCTCTTGTTGGGTATCTCTATACCCACGGCTTTCTTTCCTGGAATAGGTGCGACAATGCGGACGGAACTTGCTGCGAGACGAAGTGCTATGTTGTCCTGAAGGCTCGCTATCTTGGATAGTTTTACACCTGGTGCAGGAAGAAGTTCAAACATTGTTACGACGGGGCCTTTCCTTATTCCAGTCACATCCGCCTTTATTCCAAATTCACTTAGTGTTGCCATCAGGTTTGTAGCGGACATTTTGGTTTCATCATCTATAATCCAATAAGGATTATCATCATATTCATTTAGCAGCTCCGTGGACACCTCGTATGGGGTGCGGGCTTTTGCAGGTGCTGGAGCCTGCGCAGGGATAGGAGCGGGACTTGCTGTGGCTATAGGTTGGATAGAGGCCGCCTGTTGCAAAACAGCGGGGCTGCTGTCATTTATTTCGTAGCTATCATATTCTTCAGAAAGAAGGGCATCGACGTTCTCAGGCATTGTCTCCTCCGCGTTCTCTTCTTCCTCGTTTTTCACGACGGACTCCTCTTCTACTATATCAAAGGAGTCATCTTCGTCTGCGCTGAAGTCTTGGGTCATCTCCTCTTCGTCTTCTGTAAATTCAGAGTCATCTTCGATATCAAATAGCTCTTCATCTGACTCTTGTTCCATTGTTTCGGGCATGGCATTCCCAACTTCTTCCCTGGCATCAAAATCCATCTTGTCAAAGACTGGAGATAGTGATGGAATGTCGGCGGGAGCGTGTATGCGTTGGAGCTGTACATCCTGTATGAATGAAGAATCTGGAGCCATATCATCCTGTATGAAAGCTTCCTCGCATAGCATGAAGGATTTTGCTATGCGAACCAGATCGGAATGGCTGATTGAACAGCCTGTTTCCAAGCCTTCAAGCTCCCCGTCTTCGTATGCGTCTATGAAGTCTTCGTCCTCGGTATTCTGTGTGGGCATTGTAACTTTGTCAATTAAGTTGCCATCAGGGTCAAACATCCCGTCAACGGCCGCATCTATGCTTCTGGCTACAGCTTGTTCTATGGCAGCGTCTTCGTCTAAAAGTTCAGGCTTTTCATCGACTGCTTTGCCCTCATTGACTTTTTCGCCTTCATTGGCAGATATGACTTCATTGACAGATATCCCTGCATCGCTGCCTGCAACGTTGCCAGCCTCTGCTTTTAGAGCTTCTTCTGCATCTTCATTCTCATCATTTACCTCAGTTTCAAGCACGTCTTTCTTGAACTTAAGGGTGAAGGATTCCTTGTTCTTTTTTATCAGCTCATTAGCCTTGGTCAACGTTTTTTCTTTATATTCCTGAAGCTTTGGCTTTATCTCCTTGCGGAGAGAAGGGGTAGAAATCACCAGGACGGTCAAGTATTCCATCACGGCGACAAGGATGGCTATAGCCATGAGTATGATAATCTTTGTGATGGCAATAGGGCCGATGTCTTCAACTGCAATATTACGAGCCGTATGTTCCGCGTATGCAATCGTGAAGAAGGGGATAAAGCTTATGGCCAGGCATATCAATCCTTGGGGCGACCAACGTTCGTCCATACAGAATAATCCCGACACAAACAAAAAGACGGGAATAAGGAAAGAAGAAAAACCGTAGACCGAATATAGTGCAACACCTAAACGGATAGGGAGCGATGGCTCTTTTGTTCCGCCAGAGCATATCACACCAGCAAGCAAAACCACCGAGAGAACTGCCGCCAGCACAAAGAGTACATAGCTGACAGCGGCTGTTGTTCTGTTATTTGTTTTTTTTAACATTGTAACCCACCTTTTCAATCCTTTTTATCGGATTTTACGATGGGCAAGTTAAGGGTTACTCCTCTGACTCGTCACCAGATTCTTCATCGCCTTCCTCTTTCTTGGGAGGTGGAGGTGGCGGTGCGACTTTCTTCTTCTTAATGGGCTTGACCTTTTTGACGTAGTGCTGCACGTAGTTTGCTATAGCTATGAACAAAATCATGAGGACGGTTATGAATATTACCCTCCAGTCCTTGAGCACTCCTAGGACGAGCGGAACAAAGGCTATTTTTTCCATATAGCGATTATCGGCTATTCGTGAGGAAATATTTACAAGGGCATTAACTGAGGATATAATGCACTTATGAAGAGGATAGCTATTGTTACTGGGGCTTCCAGTGGAATGGGGGCATGTTTTGCCAGGCAGCTTGCTGCAGAAGGGAAAAAAGAGCATGATGAGTTGTGGATTGTGGCACGAAGGGGAGACAGACTTGAATCACTTAAAAATGAAATAGGAAGTGTACCTGATAGCCCCGCTGTTGTTCCACTTGTTCTGGATATTGCTGGTAAAGCCGGGGCTGCCAGGCTTAAGGAACAGCTGGATAAAGAAAAGTCTGGGGGAGACTTTAGGATATCTGTGTTGGTGAACAATGCGGGGTTCGGTAGCTATGGGGAGTTTGCCAGCACGGATTCAGGGCTTGAGATGGACATGGTTGACTTGGATTGTACAAGCCTGACAGGAATAACAGGCTTTGCTTTGCCTTATATGGAGAGGGGAAGCCGTATAATCAACGTTGCAAGCCTGGCCTCGTTTTTGCCTCTGGGTAACTTTGCGGTCTATGGGGCATGTAAGGCATACGTGCTGAGTTTCACTGTGGCCCTTTGTGCGGAGCTAAAGCATAAAGGCATCAAGGTTACAGCCCTTTGTCCCGGACCTGTATCCACAGAATTTGCAAATGTTGCTTCCAAAGGGGCTAGAAAAGAGGTTCGGCATGGTCTTTCAGCTGAAAAAACTGTAGCTCATTGCCTTAAAAAATCCAGGCACGGTAAGCTTTATGCAATAATGGCTTTTAAGTGGAAGTTCAAGGCAGCTGCCAGCCGTTTTGTCGGCCGATATGCAGGGGCTTGGTTTACCTATAAATTTTGCAAACGTCCATGCAACTAGGGAAACGCTGATTGATATAGGAGACATTAATCAGCTTATAACCTCATCTGCCTTGATGCAGAAAAGTTTTATGCCTTCACTATTGAATTTTTCTTTGACAGCCTTTATCACAGCTTTCACAGTTGCAAGGGCAGAGTCTTGTATATAACTAAGCATCAGGAAGTTTGTCTCTGGCCAAGTTGGTGTGCCCAGTTTCCTGTCATCGCCACCACGTCCATAGACCAATGGAATCGTTGTGTACAGAAATTCAGGAATATACTGCTCCAGAGCCTCGGTTATATCATCTTCAACGGATTTGTTGGCTATTATCTCTATCCTATACATATTTTTCCCTATCGTTCAAACTGAGGCCTGTAGGCTACAAAGCTTCCTGCTGACACCTTTTTATCGTTTGCTACTTCTGGCTTAGATGCAATACGATCCATCTTCTTAAAGTTGGCTATGTGGTGATCATTGGAGATGGCGTTATCTTTTTTGGGCATAACCTTTTTTATTGGGATGGTCGGCTCGGCCATGATGGGCTTTGGATTTTTGGCGGCCATAACTTCCTTCTTGCCGTCATTATCATCAATGTCATCATCCAATGGAGGCTCCGTGAATACAACCGGGCTGCTTGTGTCTGATGTCACGGGCAGCACAATCTCTTCTTCTTTCTCGATCTCCATCTCTGGTACAGGCTCAGCTTCTGGCGCTGGTTCGGACTCTAACACTGGCTCAGAATCTTCTGGCATGGACTCTATTTCTGTCACGGACTCTATCTCTGGCTCAGGCTCAGAATCTTCCGGCAGGTCGGCCGTTTCGCTGTCCGACTCATCATATTCAGCTTCTGTGTAGCTTTCTATTTCGGTGGCAGCCTCCACATTCGTATCTGCTTTTTGCTCTGGCTCATTGGACTTTAGTTCTGGTATGTTCTCTTCTTCGTCTATGAAGTCTGACCACCCATTGCCGGCCTCTTCACCTTCGTCAATGTCATCAAAGGCTGCGTCAATGGCTTGTTCTATTGCGTCTT
>JAFTEK010000057.1 GCA_017453705.1 Treponema sp. | reverse complement strand
CTCATAATCGCCGATGATTCTGCGGTCGTCAGGGCAATATTGGATCAGAACCTCACCAAGATGGGCGGAATCGAAATCATAGCATCCGTGTCCAACGGGCGGCGTGTGATAGACGCTGCGAAGGGGGAGCGGCCGGATGCGGTGGTGAGCGACATAGATATGCCGGAGATGGATGGGCTTGAGGCCACGAAGATTTTAGCCAAGACCATGCACATACCGGTCATCCTGATGTCTGAGGATTCCTCCTTGTCTGTGTCCGCCAAGACCGCCGGTGCCTCTGGCTTTTTGGCGAAGCCCCGGGTCAACGAGTACAACAAGGCCTTTTTTGACGAGCTGGTGGAGACTCTGGGGAAGACGGTGCAGCCTATGCCCCAGGAGGGTCGTGGCGAGCGGGGAAGCCATTCCCATCCTTTCCGTGGCTATCGCGTTCTGTGCATAGGGGCTTCCACGGGCGGACCGACCGCTGTTGCGGAGGTTCTGAAGGGTCTTGGACATAAGTTCCCCCTGCCTATCCTATACGCTCAGCACATCGAGGTGGGGGCAGACCGGAATCTGGCTGACTGGCTGAATGGGATTTGCGACAACCTGACAGTGCGCCTAGCGCGTGACGGTGAAGAGGCTCTGCCCGGTACGGTCTATATGGCTCCGGCAGACCGGCATTTGGTCATAGACTTTGTGAAAGGAAATTCTCATCCAGTCCTGCGAATTTCCGATGAGCCGCCGGAGCGATTCCTGCGTCCTGCGGTGAACATGCTCTTCAGGAGCGCGGCCCGGTTGTACGGCAAGTCTTGTCTCGCCGTGCTTTTGACGGGTATGGGACGTGACGGTGCGGAGGGGTGCAAGCTTATTCGGGACTACGGGGGATGGACGCTGGTGGAGGACGAGTCCACATGTGCAGTGTTCGGAATGCCAGCCGCGGCCATAGATATGGGGGGGGCGTGCGAAGTGCATCCCCGTGGTGAGATGGCCGGAAGGATTTTGGATCTTGCGGGTACGAGGGGGGCTGCGGTATGACAGTGAACGAAGAAAACCTCGGTATGATAATCGACATCATTACAGCGACGACAGGCATTATCCCCCGTTCGAGCCACCGTGAAGGAATACGTAGTTACCTGTCCGCCAAGATGGACGAGCTGGGCATCGCGTCGGTGAAGGAATACACCGACAAGCTCAAGAAGGACAGGACTCTCTTCATGGAGCTGGTAAACGAAAGCACGGTGAACGAGACCTACTTCTTCCGGGAGGAGAAGCAGTTCACATTCGTGCGGAGCAAGATTCTGCCAAACTGGATTGCCCGGCACGGAAGCCAGCCGATTAAGATGTGGAGCGCGGCCTGTTCATATGGGGAGGAAGCTTACTCGCTTGCCCTACTGGCGAGAGACTGTGGGGCGAGGGCACACATAACGGCGAGCGACATAAATACGGCGGTGTTGAGCCATTGTGCGGAGGGGGTGTTCAATGCCTCCTCCATGCGGGGGGGGGACGGGGTTGCGTTCCAAAACTTGCTGCTGCCCTACCGGACGGCTGATGCGAAGATTGCGTTCAGCGATGAGCTACGCGGCTACATAACAACGCGACAGATAAACCTTGCAGAGATGGACAATCCGGCATCGGAAGGAATCCTGCCTAAGATGCAGGACATTGTGTTCATCCGCAACGTGTTCATATATTTTAGCCAGGATCTGCGGGCTAGAATCTTGAAGACGATAGCGGATCGGTGTATGGCTGAGGACGGAATCCTGTTTGTTTCGATGAGCGAGATAGCCCAGATAGATGGGAGCGTGATGCCTGTATCGCTGGAGAAGGTTTCGGACGGCAGCGTATTTTACTTTCAGAAGAAAAGGACGGAGGGTTAGGAGATGGCGAAGGTTTCATCAGATATTACCGAGAGTTTCCTTTCAGAGGTTTCGGAGCTGCTTGAGGACTCGCGAAAAGACGTGCTGGCTCTCAAGGCTAATCCTAAGAACACGGATACGCTGACGAGGCTCCTGCGCAATCTGCACACGATAAAGGGAAACTCTCGTATGCTGGGACACTCGACGATAGAGAAGCTGGCGCATGCGGTTGAGGACATATACAAGAGTGTCAAGGACGGGCAGGTGAAGAACAGCGACCGCTTGGTTCGCTTGGTATTCTTTGTGGCTGATAAGATAACCGAGTGCGTGTCTGCCATACGAAAGAAGGGCACCGACGAGATGAACGTGGACCTCTACCTGCAGTCATGCGACAAGCTTGCCGCAGGCGAGCTGGTGGACATAGACTCTATTGCGGAGCAGATACGGCGTGAGAAGGAGGATAAGTTCCAGCTCGGGGACGAGGAGGAGGACGAGGATGACCAGCAGATTTCCGATATCCAGTCTATCCGTATCAAGCTGAGCAGGATCAACGAGATAATAAGCTCCTTCGACACGATGATAACGCGTGAGTTCCGTCTCAAGCACCAGTTGGATCAGCTGCGCGTAATTGAGGAGGAGACGGATAACCACGAGCTGTCCAAGATACGTAAGCAGTTCGAGTCAGACATATTCGCGTTGGAAACATCGATATTCAGCGTGCAGAGCCAGGTTTTTGACCTGCGCATGCTTCCCATTGGCATAGTTCTGCGCCCATTTGAAAACACGATAGCACTGGAGTCCATGCAATTGGGCAAGTCCGTCCGTGCCGATATTCCTGAAACTGAAGTCGCGATTGACAAGGTGATTCTTGAGCAGCTGAACGACATCCTGATGCATCTGGTGCGCAACGCGCTCGACCACGGCATAGAGACCCCGGAGGAGCGCAAGGCCGCTGGCAAGGACGAGCAGGGGGTGATATCAATTACCTGCAAGCGGGAGACCAAGCATATAGAGCTGACCGTCAGCGATGATGGACGCGGAATTGACTTTGAGAAAATCCGTGCCAAAGCTGCCAAGCTGTACGTGGAGCGGGCGGACGAGATAAAGGACATGGGCGAGAAGGAGTTGTCTCAGTTCCTCTTCATGTCGGGGTTTTCCACCAAGGACAAGGTGACTGAGCTTTCTGGCCGCGGCGTGGGCTTGGATGTGGTGTGGACGAACGTGGAGAAGATAAAGGGGCGAGTCAGGCTGGAGAGTACCCTTGGCAAGGGAACGTCGTTCATCCTGCATTTTCCGCTATCGCTTTCTACCCTGCAGGGCCTGTTCGTCATGTCCAACCAGGACAAGTTCCTCATACCCTCGCAGCACATTGTGGACGTTATTTACCGCAAGAAGAGCGAGTATGTGACGCTCCAGAACCAGACCTACATCAAGTTTGAAGGTCAGCTAATCCCGGTGTTCTCGCTTTCCACCCTGTTCAAGGATCACAAGGGTGGGGTACTGACGGATGCGGATTCCATCCTTATTGCTGAATACATGGAGCAGCGTATTGGCATTGTCGTTGAGCAGGTGCAGCAGTACGTGTCGCTCGTTGTCAAGCCCTTGCCGCCAGCATTCAAGAATTTCACTATACTGCAGGGCATCGTCTTTGACGAGCACTACGACATCGTTCCGATTCTGCACGTGCCGGAGATACTCAAGAAGTTCAAGTCCCTGCGTGGCTATGACATCAAGAAGTACGAGGCAGCGACCAAGCCTCGTACCGTCCGTGTCCTGGTTGTCGATGATTCCGACACCACAAGGCAGATTGAAAAGTCCATCCTTGAAGGCGGAGGCTTCTCCGTTGATACGGCAGTGGACGGTATTGACGGACTTGAGAAGCTCAAGGCCAAGCAGTACGACATAATTGTGACCGACAAGGACATGCCGCGCATGAACGGGCTTGTCCTGCTGGACAATCTGCGTCACATGGAAAAGTATGCGACGGTACCGGTCATCGCCGTGTCCGCAGACTTGAATCCAGCGGTGGTGGATCAGTTCAAGAAATCGGGGGTCAGCGCATTTATCGCAAAAGGCGACTTCAAGCGCGGTAACCTCATTAATGCGGTAAAGGAGTTGGTAAATGAGTAAGAAGATTCTTGTACTAGAGACCTCCGTCACCCTCCAGAAGCTGTTCACGACGACGATTGGCGATGAGCACAGTGTGCAGTTCGTGAGCGACGGCAAGGAGGCACTGTACCGCCTCTTCGAATTTGTCCCCGACCTCTTCCTGCTAAATGCGGAGTTTGAGGAACCTCGCAGCTTTGACCTTGTGCGCGTCGTCCGCTCGATTCCCTGCTTCAAGGATTTGTCCATCGGCATGTATGCGACCGGGTCTTTCCCCTTTGACGAGCTGATGGCCAAAGAATGCGGGGCAGACTCTTTTGTGCGCATAGATCCGAAGACGATGGCACTGAACATAGAGGAGCTGGCGCAGATGCCACCCTCCAGACTGGACAAGCTGGAGCTGGCACAGGCGCGGAAGGATCTTGACGATGGAAGGCTTTTTAGGAACGCGCTGAGCCTGCTCAAGGACGGCTCCTTCAAGAATGTCGTGCTGGAGAAAATCATCGAGATGTCAAACTCTCTGGAGTCTGTGCATGAGATTGTGACAGACTTCCTTTCGCTCATCGTGTCCATTTGCGAGGTTCCGGCGGCTGGATTGTTCATAGTGGAAAACGACGGACCCCACGGCTACTACGTGGCCGCATCCGGCATGAGCGAGAGGGAGCTTGCGGACTTCATGAAGGTCTGTGCGGCGGACTTTGAGAAGGTGATGGGCGACTACAACGTGTCCAAGCTGGTTCCCCAGAAGTTGGAGTGCCGCCAGAGCATAGACGGCTTTTATTCCAAGGACGTGCAGCTGTCGGCCTATTCAAACGGCGAACTGCGCTCGTTTGATGGCAAGGAGTGCTTCGGTACCGTGCACATCGTCTCCGGCGGCAACTTTACAAAGGACAAGACTGACCTGTTCAACTACAGCATAAAGGAGTCGGGCATCCTCTTCGATAAGATGCTGATTATGGAAAAGAAAATATTCTTTGAGCGAAGGATTCGAAAGGCCTTCAGCCGTTTCGTCCCAGAGCAGATTATTGACGAGCTAGTGATTAATTCGGACGCGAGCGAAAAGGTGAGCGTGGGCGAGAAGCGAGCCGTTGCAATCCTCTTCTCCGATATCCGTTCCTTTACGAGCATAAGTGAGCTTAACAGGCCGGAAACGATGGTCTCATTCCTGAACCGTTATTTTACGGCAATGGTCAACGTGATAAAGAAGCACGGCGGCACGATAGACAAGTTCATCGGGGACGCAATCATGGCCTTGTTTGGAGCACCTGTCAGCTATGAGGACAATGCCCGCCGTGCCGCCGCAGCGGCCTGCGAGATGCGCGAGGTTCTGCCGTCGGTGGAGCTGGGTGACTTGATTCTGCCGGAGGGGATG
>JAFTEK010000056.1 GCA_017453705.1 Treponema sp. | reverse complement strand
CACCGGGCCAAAGCTATACCCCTTGAACTTGCTGCCCTTGGGTGAAAAATAGCTTTTTTCGCGTGACCATGAGGAGTCGTAGAAAGAACCTGCCATGCTGCCGCCACCCAGATAGGAGGCTTTTACATCAACAGAAACACTGTCACCTGAGTAGAAGTTGACTGCGGGAGCTACTGAAGAAACCTCAAAACGAAGCCTCTCAAAGAACTGCACCTGGAAATCACAGCGGTAGGTGTATTCATTTCCAGAAGGAAGCTTTCTCTTGTATCGTATCTGGTATTCGCCAGGTTCCAGGTCATCAGGTATCTTGAATGAACCGTAGAAAGTTCCGTTGTCACTGGTCTTTCCGTTTGTGGACCAGAATACCTTGCCATTCCAAGAGCCGTCTGTCAGCTCCAGTGTAAAGTCACCCTTGTAGGCATCGTACTTTCCAGCCTTAAGGTTCTTGTCATAGCCACGGAAACTGAGCTTTTCGCCGGGCTTGTACAGGCCTCGGTCAGTGAATATGAAAGTGACACCCTTTGTCTTGGTTGCGGCAGCGATAGAGCCATCATTGCCAACCCCGCTACGCCAAAGGTCATGTGAGTCCGCGCTGTAAATCACGCGATCATCGGATGTTTTTGCCTCTATATACCAGCGGTAATTTACTTCGTCAGGAAGGGAATTTATGCTTATGAGCGCAAGCCCGTCCTTGTCCGTCTTGGCTGAATTTCCAATCTGTGTCAATCCGCTCAGGTTTACTATGTCCGCATAGGGGTCATTGCGTTGGTTCCAGTCCTTTACTGTCTGGTAAATTTTCACCTCCGCTCCAGAAACAGCTTCTCCAGTACTAAGCTTAGTCACCATGACAGCTGCCCTGTTGTATCCGTATCGGGCAGTCACACCCAAGTCAGTCACCTGTATAGTCTGGCTGTTGTCTGTTACAGCGGTTTTTGTCTCAACCTCATCTGTGCGCCAGTTCGTGTACTTGTACTCATAGGTCATCTTTCCGTCAAATCGGACAGTTCCCCTGTACTGACCACCAGCCTGGGTCAAGTAGGGCTTAAGATCCACTCCCTCGATGACCGCGACATTCTGCGGGATGGCTGACACGTCAAATTCTGTCACAGAGGCTTCTGAGGACTTTGCCTGCCCCTGGTTGTCAGCAATGGCCCTGACGCTGTAAATGGAAGGTGACTTTATGTTCTGGTGCTGGAACGCGAGCTTGGGGTCAAACTGTGCCTCCAATATCTTAAGCCCGCTGTCCTTGAAATATGCAAAACTTCTTGCGTTTGGAACTTCAACATCATAGTAACCGTCATCGCTGGTCTTGCGTCCGTACATATCAAAGAAACCAGTCTTTATCGTTATGCGGTAATGTGAACCAAACGTAACCGGCAAGGAGTGGACGATAAGCTGCCGGCCAGAAATCTTGAGGTTATCGGCTGTCACAGGCTTGCCCAAGTTGGTCTCAATGAATTTTGCAAGCTCGGCTTCGCTATCCTGTTTGAGCATGGATGTAAAACGGAAGGCGACAGGGTTCACGTACTTGCTGGAAACATAGGGTGTTGTATCAAAATCATCGAGTGCAAAAGGAATCAGCGTGTGGAAGCTTTTCTGCTGATCCTGTGTTGTCTGGTAGCAGTCAGAATCCGCCATCGCACCTTCCTTCACTGTGACATAGATATCAGTGTCCTCAGATGGTGCGGCGGAAAGCTTGAGGCGCAGGGCATTCTTCTTGTCTTCCTGGCTTGCGCTGAACTTAAGCTCCTCGTCCCCGGCAGTTACCTTTATATACTTGGATATTACATCCTTGTTGACCGGATAGTTGAACGTTATCATTATGTCTTTGGCAGCCTCAGGCGGAACGCTATCGCGGTCTATGTATGCCCCCTTCTGGGCATCCTCCCAGCCGGGGACAACAGACCTGAGCGCAAGCTCCTCCGGATGGAATGAAAACTCCAGCTGGCCTTCCACCTGCTTTCCGGTGACAGACTTTGCATCCTTGTTCACCTTGAGGGTATAGACCTTCTGAGGAATCACTTCCTCCTTGGCCTCAAAGGAGAGCAAGCTGGTTCCGTACCAGCGGAACACACCCTTAAGCTGTGGTTCTATAGTAACAAAGTCATTCTTATCGCTAGGTTCCCCCAACTGCTGCAAGGCGACGGCAGGCTCGGAGAACTGGAGCTGAATAGAAGGATATTTGACGCTGGATGGCAGCGTTTCAGACGGGCTTACCGCCACAATGCGGAACTTGCCGTCAGGCGAGTAGGACTTGTCGGAAGAATAGGTAAGGGCATTGCTCCCCAAGGCATTTTCGCCCTTCTTTTTCTTGCAGGACGTAAGACCTGATGCAAGAAAAACACATGCCACAACGAGGGCGGCTGCTGCCGTACCCCGCCCCAAAAGCTTGCCAAACGATTTCATGTCAACCCCCGGAGAGAAACTGTCTTTTATAATGTAATTTTATAATATCCTATAGAAGATAATGTTACAAGTATCTGGAGCCTGTTCCAAAAGCCGAGTTGGTTTCAAAACTGACCATCTTTTGAAACAGGCTCAGCCGGTTACTTTTTGAACCTCTGCTTAAAGCGTGCCCTTGATAGTTACCCTCAATTTGCCTTATAATCTGTGCGAATATGAGAAAACGCATTGTTCCCATCGTCCTCTTTTCCATTGTTGCCGCAATTGGCCTGTTTTGCATAGGAGTGAACCTTTATGTCGTCTCTTATGCCCGCCCCTATGTTTATTCCGATGTGAATTCCCTTCCATATAAGTACACGGTCATCCTTCCGGGAGCCAGGGTCTACGAAAACAATGTGTCTTTGGTGGTTGCGGAACGCATTGAAGGTACCCTCCGCTGCATAAACGCAGGCAAGGCTGAGCGCATACTCGTGTCAGGAGACCACGGGCACAAGGACTACGATGAAGTCAATCAGATTCTGGCATACATGAAATGCATCTACGATGTGGACGATGAAAGGGTTTTCCTGGATCATGCGGGCTTTTCCACATACGAAACAGTATACCGGGCGCGTGACATCTTCTGCGTAAAAGACGCGGCCATTGTCACACAAAAATTCCACGTGTACAGGGCAGTTTACATAGCCCGCAAGCTTGGCTTGGATGCCGTCGGACTGGAAGCCCCGGAGATGTGGCATTTATCCAAGTCGCTTAGAAGCAGGATGAGGGCCGGCTGGGAATGCAGGGAGTTCTTGGCCAGGATAAAAGCATTCTTCAACGTTGCAATGAAAAGCAAGCCCACTTACCTGGGGGAACAGATTCCCATAACCGGTGATTCAATGCCGAGCCGGGACTAAATCGTTTTTGCCGGTTGCAAAAGTCCACGGCTCCACGATGCCATGCATTTGCATGCATTATGTGTTGTCGTGCCTTACTTTTACAGTTCTCTAAAAAAATCCCCTTGACAAACATATAATTGTATGCTTATATGAAGATATGATAAATCAAGATAATCCTTCCACCCTTGATGATGTTGATGAGAACATGCTGTGCGAACTCGCGGAGCTGTTCAAGATTTTTGGGGATTCAACCAGATGCAGAATTTTATACGCCCTGTTGGGAAAAGAGATGAGCGTCACGGAGATTTCAGATTCCCTGGGAATGACACAACCTGCCATAAGCCAGCAGCTGCGCGTTCTAAAAAGCAACGGTCTGCTTAAGTTCCGGCGGGACGGCAAGTCAATCATCTACTCTCTCGCTGATGAGCATGTAAATCAAATTCTCAGTATAGGACTGGAACATCTGGGAGATAGGTAAATAAGCCTTTTTCAAATGGCTATCAAAAAAAATGCGAGTAGTGCTGATTAATGTCTCCTATGTTAATCAGCGTTTCCCTAGGTGACAGGAGGAAAATATGTCAGAGATAAAAGATGTGGACATTATGGAAGAAAAAGATTTTGACACGCACGGACGCGAAGAGCACATGCACGAAGAGCACGAACACGAGCACGAACACGGCGAGCGCATGCACGAAGAGCACGAACACGGTGAGCACGAACACGGCGAGCACATGCACGAAGAGCACGAACACGAAGAGCACGAACATTGCCATCAAGACCATCATCACCATCATGGCGGGCACCACCACTGCCACTGCTGCGATGACGATGACGACGATGACTGCGACGATGACGGTTGCGGCTGCCATCACCATCATGGAGAAGACCATGATGAAGATGAGGAAAGCAGCGGGTCTGTCAGGATAATAATCGCCGCAGTCCTGTTTTTGGCCGCATTGTTGATTGAAAAATTAGTCAAGTTTGATATGGACGCGGATCATACCCGGTACCTTATGGTTCACTCGCTATGCCTGTTGCTTTACTTTGCCTCCTATATGCTCACAGGCTTTGGCGTTCTAAAGGAAGTAGTGGAAAACCTCTTCCACGGCAAACTTTTTGGCGAAGAATTTCTTATGTCTGTCGCGACTGTCGGAGCTATTGTCCTTGGTGAATATGCAGAAGCCGTAGCGGTCATGCTGCTTTTCCAGATTGGTGAGTTCCTGGAGGATAAAGCAGTCGGGCACTCTCGCAAGTCCATATCAACTCTTGTTGACATACGACCTGACAAGGCGAGCATAAAGCATGGGGACTCTGTGGAAGAAGTCCTTGCTGCCTCCGTCAATGTCGGCGACATAATAATAGTTAAGCCGGGTGAGAGGATACCCCTTGATGGCAAAATCTTAAAAGGAAACTCCTTTGTGGACACATCCGCACTCACAGGAGAGAGCGTGCCCCGCGAAGTCCTTGTCGGTGACAGGCTCCTGTCTGGATACATCAACAAAGACGGTGTGATAGAGATGGAGGTAGAAAAGAAATTCAGTGAAAGCACGGCCAGCCGAGTCCTTGAGATGGTGGAAAACGCCCAAAGCAAAAAGGCTGTCACTGAAAAGTTCATCAAAAGGTTTGCGAAAATATACACCCCTATTGTCTGTCTGTTGGCCTTGCTTCTCGCCATTGTTCCGCCGCTCATCCTAACAATGACAGGACATGCTCAGACTAACCTGTGGCACACCTGGATTTACCGAGCACTGGAACTTTTGGTTGTATCATGCCCCTGTGCCCTTGTCATATCGGTTCCCCTGAGCTTCTTTGCGGGGCTTGGACTTGCATCATCAAGGGGAATATTGATAAAAGGCTCCAACTACATAGAGGCACTGGGCAGAACCAAGACAGTTGTATTTGACAAAACCGGCACGCTAACAAAAGGAGTGTTCGAAGTCACAGCCGTCCACCCTTCCAACCCTGACAAAATCCCAAAGGAACAACTCCTTGCTCTGGCAACACATGCGGAATACTATTCCACCCATCCGATTTCACGCTCGCTCAAAGCAAAACACCATTGCCCCGTGTGTGACAGGCTGCTGATAAGCACAGCGGACGGAAGCAATGCAAGAGAAATAAGCGGTCGTGGCGTAAGGACAATTCTGGACGGCAGAACAGTTGTCGCAGGCAATGCCGCTTTCATGCAAGAAGAAGGTGTAAAAGCTATTGTGCCTTGTGACGAAGACAACAATGGAACCGTAATTCATGTGGCTGTAGACAGTGAATATGCTGGGCATATCGTAATCAGCGATGTAATAAAGGAAGATTCTGCGACTGCGGTGGAACGCCTGCGTTCCCTCGGAGTAGAAAAAATCCTCATGCTGACCGGTGACGGTGAAGAAGCCTCAAAACAAACCTCAGACAAGCTTGGGCTGGACGGCTGCTATCATGGGCTTTTGCCCCAGGACAAACTTGCCAAAATCGAAGAGCTTATCGCAAACTACAATGGAAAGAAGTCATGCGTTGCCTTTGTTGGAGATGGAATCAACGATGCTCCGGTTCTGACTCGGAGCGATGTGGGCATAGCTATGGGTGGAATTGGCAGCGATGCCGCCATAGAAGCCGCAGACTTAGTGATAATGGATGACAAACCCAGTAAGACCGCAGATGCAATACTGACTGGACGCCAGACAATGAGCAACGTATGGCAAAACGTATGCTTCTCCCTTGGAGTCAAGATTCTGATAATCATCCTGTGCTCTCTCGGACTTGCAAATATGTGGCTCGCGGTATTTGGTGACACAGGTGTCACCCTGCTTGCTGCCCTAAACAGCATGAGGCTGCTTGGAAAAAAGAAGTAAAACACAGGGTGCCCGCAGTCAAATTGCTCTGCGGACACCCACAGTCAGTAGTCTTATCGCAGTATCCTTCGATGTACAGGATACAAGCTGTCTAATCTTCACCTCTAAAAGTGAACTTCCTGCAAAGGGATGAATGTTCTTGTTTTCCACCTGCTTGGAGCCAGAACGAACCGCATTAAGGATGAGACTGTCACGAATTTTGCGATAAATCTTTCTCAACATCGGGTTTTATCTCCAGCAAGGCTTTCAAAGACATCCACGACTTTTCTTGCAGCTTTGTCCCATGAATAGGTGTTCAGAAGTCCACGCCCAAATTCCAATGAGCGGGAACACAAATCAGTCCGCTTGTATATGTCTGAGATTGCCTGAACAATGGACTCCTCGTCAAAAGGATTGAAACTACATTCTGGAAGCACCAAATCCTTTGTCGCATGAAAGCCTGATGCCCAGCACGGGGTTCCTGCTGCGTAGCTTTCAAGTATCGGAAGCCCCAGCCCCTCAAGAAAGGACGGAAAAATGCTCGCCCTGGCTGTGGAAATCAAATTCTTCATTTCAGCATCTGAAATAAAACCTGTTGCTACAACATTTTTTCCATATTCAAGACCGAAACTCTTTGTCAAAATTTTTAAATCATTCATACAGTTTTGATTTGCAGAACAAACAATGTACAAAGAAGCATTGTCGGGCAACAGCCCTCTTTTAACCGCCATGCAGAAAGCCTTCGTTAGACCTCTCCAGTTTTTTTGTGGTGCAAAACCTCCAACATACACGATGTGATTTTTACGATTGCCCAAAGAGTATGAACTAAAACTGTTCCCAGACGAGAAATTCTTTTCGTCAATTCCACCATACATGACAAATATTTTATCCGTTTCAAGAGGAATATATCTCGTTGCACAGGCTGCTGTAAAATGACTATGGACAAAAATACAATCAAAAAAACGCAAGAACTCATTTTGCAAAGCAAATGAAATTTTCTGATTCTCATCCCATATATAATCCTGAAAAAAAAGAGGAATAAAATCATGAAGAAAAACAGCCTTATAACGGCAAATTTTCATAATGCTTTCTGGATACATCTCATTCAAAACAGATTTAGAGTCCATTTTAAGGCGATGGGCTGAGCCATTAAAAAATATATCAAAAGTGTGTTTTTCAAGGCATCCATTTTCAAAATCAGTCCTATTGCAAAAGTGTATTTTCTCATTTGT
>JAFTEK010000055.1 GCA_017453705.1 Treponema sp. | reverse complement strand
CAGAATAAAATATAACAGGTGTTTGTTTATGACTGTAAAAGAATTCTACGATTCAATAGGTTCCGATTACAATGCGGCTCTTGCCCGCCTTATGGATGACGGCTTTATAATGAAGCTGCTCGGAAAATTCAAGGCCGACCAGAACTATGCCAACCTTCAGACCACTCTGGCCGCAGGTGACGGCAAGGCTGCCTTTGTCGCTGCACATACATTAAAGGGGCTTGCCCTGAACATGGGGATGGATGCCCTTGGCAATGCCGCCTCTGAGCTGACTGAGGCTTTGCGCGGGGATTCCCCTGATGTGGAGAAGGGCAAGAGCCTGCTTCCTGCCGTAGTCAGCGAATACGGCAAAGTCGAAGAAGCGTTGAAGGGCTTGCTTCCCTAAAGTTTTTCTTCCATTATTTTGTCCAGCGTCTTCTTGGCATAGTCGTGTACACGTTGGGAGAACTGCGGGTACAGGAGATAGCTCAGGATGGCGTTTCCCTTCTTCATGAAGGTTGGCCTGCCCATAAAGCGGCATATCTCATAGGTCGCATCGCATATCGCCATCAGTGTTACGTCACTGCCGGATGTCGGGGTGTGTCTGGCAGTATACAGGAGCGCGTCAATCAGCGCACCGTCAGCATCAAAAGCCGTCTCTCCCGCAGCTTTGACCAGCGATGTGGAGAGGGGGCTTCCGCTTGTTTTTACCAAAAGCCTTGCTATGGTCGGGGAAAAGCTTGCCAGCTGGCTGTAGGAGGCAAGGGCGAAAATCTCCTTGCAATAGGCCAGGTTTGTTAGGTAGTAGGAGCCGTCGGAGCCGCGGGATGAGGCGGACGAGCTGTAAGCCGTGCTTATGGAGTTGATTTCCTTATTAAGCAGTGATATATAGTCCTGTTCCCTTTCCCCGAAGTCTCCGTTTTTCCAGTCTTCCATCATTTCCAGGGACTGCTGGCTGCTGACAGCCCTTCCGTAGATATCCGATGAATTCAACAGGGAGTTTGAGTAGAAGGAGAAATACTGCGTGGCTGTCTTTTCCTTATAGGAAGATTCCTGGGCTGATGAAAGGCTTTGTTTGACCCTGTAGGTCGAGATTACCCAGTCCTTGCCCATGAAGCTTATGCAGCCTTCATCCGTGATGAACATATACGTCCAGCTGGAGGCATTGCTGTATTTTGCCTTCCAGACAGGCAGGGCTTCGGACGAGTAGCACTCAGCCGTTCCGCCGTCCGCCAGGGCCAGTCCCTGTGCCGTCACTGCCTTGTAGCGCAGGGCAGATGCGTTGATCCCTGTTTTTCCCTCCATCTCAATGGCTCCTGTCTGGGTGTTCACATAGAGCAGTCGGGCTGGAGAGCCGGAGATAAAAGCCGCTGTCCTGGAGGAGAATACATCGGTGACTATCTCCGCAGAAGACGAGAATCCCGTCTGGGAAGCGGGCTTTATCCACTTGGATATGCACTTGCCGTCCTGTACGGAGAACAGGCCTATTGCCCCGTCAGCGAATGAGAGAAGAACTCCGTCCCCGCATGGAGATGCGGCCTTTACAAGGCCTGTGAAAGTAAGCTCTTCCATTGCCTGTCCGAAAGGTGACATTGTGAGCGCACAGCTTTTGCCCCCTTCGGTCTTGGTCAAAAATACAAGCAGCCTGCCGTCGTTAAGTTCCATCAGCGGAAGAGCCGTATCCTGTCCGTCCACGTCTGCCGTCCACCTGCGTGTTCCCTTTAGCCCGTAACAGGCGATTTTTCCCCCGCCACGGACGTAGACCCTGCCGTCCCTTCCTGCCAGGGGATTTCCCTCTATATTAAAGCCGGGGCGTGTCTTCCACAGCTCCCTGCCGCCGGGACTTATCATGCACAATGTCGTCTTGCGGCTGACGGCATAGAGAAGTCCGCCCAGCCCGGCTGACAGGCTGTCAGGTTTGCTTGAGAGCCCGTGTGTCCAGACGGCGTTGCCTTCTCCGTCAAAGGCGTATAGAATCTTGCCTTCTATGGGAATCATATAGCCTGACTCGTTCCTGACGGCCTCTGTGAGGGCGGCTCCACCAAGGACTGTCACCTTGCTGGGCTTGGACTGGGACAAGTCCAAAACAGGGTATGATGGCGGTTCTTCTTTTGCGGAAGCCTTGTCTGCCGTAAATGCCGGCAGGATGTGGAGGCAGCTAATAAATGCGGCTAGGGCGAGCAGTTTGTTTTTCATTTCATATATTTAACCACAAAACGCCCCTAAAGTGACAGCCAGGCCAGGCTTTCTATGTGGCAGGTCTGCGGGTAAAAGTCCAGCAGGAAGAGGCGATCCAGCCTGTAGCCTCCTTTTAGCAGGGAGGCTACGTCGCGGGCCTGGGTTGCAGCGTCGCATGACAGGCTGTGTATGCGGGGGATTTGCGATGATGACAGCCAGTTCCTCACGGACTTTTCCATCCCGCTCCTGGGGGGATCCACCACGGCCGCGTCAAAGGATCCGTGCAGGGACGTGAACTGGCCGGAATGGTTTTTTATCCAGTTTTCCGCACTGACCCCATAGCTCTCATGGCTCTTGCCGGACAAGTTCATTTCCGCGTAGGCGAGCGCGTCCCTGTTGTGCTCTACAAGGCAGACATGCTTAAATGAATTCGCCAGAAAAATGGAGAAGGTTCCCACCCCTGCGTAGATGTCCAGCGCGTTGTTGCCAGAAAGCCCCTCTGTAATCAGGGGAATTGCCTTTCCAAGCAGTTCCAGGTTGGACTGGAAGAAGCCCTGCACGTCAAAGCTGATGTTTTTTCCGAGCAGGTCTATGGTACAGCTGTTGGCGGGGTTGAATGTGGTACCCTCAAAGCGGGGTTTTATCTTTTTCTGCTTTTTCATCGGCCTGCCGTTCACGGTTTTCCGGGGCTGGCCTTTTAAGATTCTTTCCTCTTTTTTCCTTTGCCTCTCCTCCTCGCAGGCTATTACTATTTTGTCGTAATCGCTGGGGATGGACGTGATGGAAGAGCTTCCGAATAGGTGGACGCGCCCCTTGGGGCGGTCTTGCGGGGCAATCTCTGACAGGTAGCGGTTTACTTCCGCTGTGGCGCACTTGCAGCCGTCCAGCTGTATTATCTTGTTGGAAGCCCTCTCCATGAGGCCGCCATCATGCAGCTGGAATCTTGCACGGTAGCTTCTGTCAGATCCGGCTACTACTTCTATCTCCGGAGGCTCTATCCCCTCCCGCATAAAAGCTTCCTTTAGAATGGACTTGCGCAGTTCCTGCTGCTGGCTGCTATCTATATGCATCATGTTGCAGCCCCCGCACTTGCCGTATAGGGGGCAGAAAGGCTGTACCCTGTGGGGAGAGGGGGTCAGGACTGATACAATCTTGCCCACGCTGTAGTCCCTGAATTCTTTTGTTATCTCTACTTCAAGCTCTTCTCCCGGAATGGCCAGGGGAACAAATATTTTTTTTCCGTCTATCGAAGAGATGCAGTCTCCCCCGGTTACCATCTGCTCTGCTTTTATCCTGTATGTCGCCATAGCATGAATTATAGGACATCTGTAGCAACTGGACAAGTGGACTATTGAATGGCACCGGGGCACCTCGTATAGTGTGAGCCAGACATCTCGTATAGTGTGTGCCAAACACCTCGTATAGTGTGTGTCAAACATCTCGTATAGTGTGTGTCAAACATCTCGTATAGTGTGAGCCAGTGTCGTTGCCTGTGATAAACTT
>JAFTEK010000054.1 GCA_017453705.1 Treponema sp. | reverse complement strand
TTCAGATTACGGGCTGGCGGTCCTGTGCGAAATGGCCTTGGGAATGGGTCTTGTAAAGCTTATCCCCACGGATTGCGATGAATACAGGCTGTGCCTTGGCAAGACCGGCTGGATGCTGCTTGAGGACGATCTTACCCGCGTAAACTTCAACTTTGTGAACGACATCTGCTACAAGGGAGCCTTTGACCTTTGCGAGTCAGTGAAAAAGGGCAGGCCGGAAGGCCTTAAGACGTTCGGCAGCCAGTGGACGACTATATACGAAGCCCTTTCCAGCCTGCCTGACAGGGAGCGTGACTCATGGTTCTCATTCGACCACTTCTACTCTGACATAGCGTTTCCCGAAGCCCTGCCCATAGTCTTTGAGTCCCGTCCCCGGCATCTTGTGGACATAGGTGGCAACACTGCAAAGTGGGCCATAGCCTGCTGCAACTGGGACAAGGACATCAGGATTACAATCGTAGACCTTCCCGGCCAGACCCGGCTGGCTGCAAAGGCCGCCAAGGAACGCGGCTTCTCAGACCGTATCTCGACAATATCAGGCAACATCCTGGACGAAAGCCTTGCCCTCCCTGAATCCCCGGATGCGGTCTGGATGAGCCAGTTTTTGGACTGCTTTTCCCTTGCCCAAGTGACAGGTATCCTCAAAAAAATCCACGAGTATGCAGGTAATGAGACCGATGTGTACGTGCTGGAACCCCTCTGGGACAAGCAGCGTTTCGCGGCCAGCTCCTATTCCCTGCAGGCGACATCGCTTTATTTTACCTGCATGGCAAACGGAAACAGCAAGATGTACCGTTACGGGGAGCTTGTGCAGGCCGTCCAGGAGGCTGGGTTCACGTTAAGGTGTGCCCATCACAATCTGGGAAGCAATAGCTATTCACTGCTGGTATTCCGTAAGAGCAACCCATAGGAGAACATGATGCAAGGCAGTATCTATTGCTCAAGGCCGTCATGCTGGGCACCGGGTCTTGAAGGCACAAGCGACTGGCTGTCATGGGCACAGGGGCAGAAAGATATAGAATACAGCCCTGCCACCCCAAACTTGGAGTTTACAACGCCGCTATTTCGCAGAAGGCTCAGCCAGATAAGCCGGATGACAGTGCAAGTCGTCCATGACTTAAAAGAGCTTGCGGAATGTGGAGACATAAAGCAGTCCTTTGTTTCCCTGCGAGGGGAGATAGCAAGGCAGCTGTCTGTGGACAAAACCCTCATACAGGAAGGTGATGTCATGCCGGCGGCATTTTCCCTGTCCGTGTTCAACGCACCGATTGCCCTTGCTTCCATAGCGTGCGGCCTAAAAAGCGGGTACTCGGCGATCTTCCCGGCAGGCAGCGGCTTTTACGATGGCCTTGTCACAGCCATATCCCCCCTCTTGTCCGAAAGCGTGGACAGGCTTATGCTCGTGTATGCCGATGAGCTTATCCCGGAAGAATATGCGGGAACCTGGCAGCCTGAAAGCCCGGATGACGGAAAAGCCCTTGCCTTTGCCTGTGTCATCTCCTTGAGTCCGTCGGAAAACTGTGGCATACCTTTCACTTTAGAGGCCGGGACTTGCAAAAGCCCTGCGTCCTTCCTGAAAGCCCTTCTTTTGGAGGCATAGAGATGGGCAAAGAGAATGATGAAAGCTGGCGTTACAGCGCGGCTGACCTTCCAAAGCCAAAGAACCGCATCCTGTACACATACCGCTGCATCGTCAAGATTCTCGCCGTATTCTTTTTTGGTTTCGGGAGCCTGCTCTTTGGCCTTATAATACTGCCTCCCTTAAGGCTGCTTTTGCATCCGTCCGTCAGGTTCAAGAAAACCGCAAGGCTCATCGCCTCCACGTCATTTTGCGCCTTTGTGAAAGCCCTCCAGTTATTCGGTGGAATCAGGCTGGACATAGATGCTCCTGCCGAATACCGAAAGCTCCGGTCTGCTATTCTGGTCGCAAACCACCCCTCCAAGCTGGACGTGGTGTTTCTCATCGCCCTGATTCCAAACGCGGACTGCATAGTGCGGGGCTCCCTCACAAAAGGCCCGCTGGCCTGGGTAATACGGCAGCTCTACATTGTAAACGATTTGGGCTATGAGCAGCTGCTAGACCACTGCAAGAAGTCGCTTTCGGAAGGGGCAAACATCATCATATTCCCGGAAGGAACCCGCACCCCCAGGCACGGCACAAACCCGTTCAAACGGGGAGCAGCCCACATAGCCTACGACACAGGTGCGGACATCCAGCTCCTGTACATAGGGGGCAACGACAAGTACGGGCTGGGGAAGCATGACCCCATCTTTTCATACAATAGGGAAGAAATCTACCATTACGACTTTCACTTATTGCCAAAGATAAGAACTTCTGACTATTCCCAGATGCCGGCACAGATAGCGACACGGAGAATGACAGAAAAAATGCACGAAGTTCTTGCGGGAGAAGCCCTCTCCCGCGATGGAAAGGTGATTTAGGGCATCTCTAAAAAAACGCTGGAACCCACAACGAAGTTTCAAGTGAAGCGATTTTTAGAGATGCCAACAAACTACTTCTTCTGCTTGGAGAATGTCTTGATTCCCTGTATTACGAGAATCACGGCAAGCACTGCCATAGCGGAAGCAAAGCAAAGCTGGAACCAGTTGCCCCAGTGGAAGGCGTTGGCGGCACCGGCGGACATCGCCGAAATCTTGGCGATTACCGTCCTTATCAGCTGGGTCAGAGTCGCGGCGAGCATGAACACTGTCGGGATGAAGAACATCTTGTTGTTCTTGCCGACGTTGCCAAGCCATGCGGCGACAGCCATCAGTGCGATTCCTGCGAGCAGCTGGTTGGCTGCCCCGAAGAGTCCCCAAATCTGGCTCAGGGAGAGTCCTCCCAGGATACAGCCTATCACGACCATAAGGACGGTTCCTGTCAACGGGTGAGCAAGGAATGAGCGGATGCCCTTTGCGTCCTTATAGGTCTTCTCGCCGTCCTTGAGGAACAGCTCGCTGAACATAAAGCGGCTCAGGCGGGTTCCTGTGTCAAGTGAAGTCAGCGCAAAGACTGAGACGGACAGGGTGAGCAGGGCATAGATGGCGGTGTTCTTGTTGAACATCAAGGCTATTCCAGAGGCAAAGGCGACTGGCGGCGCACCCTTGAAGCTAAGTCCTGCACCCTCACCGACGAGGAAATCCTTGGAGACCATTCCGACGGCAACGAGGGAGATGACACCGAGCAGTGACTCGATGAGCATGGAACCGTAGCCGATAGCCTTTGCGTTCTTCTCGTTGTCAAGCTGCTTGGAAGTGGTTCCTGTGGAAATCAGCGAGTGGAAGCCGGAACATGCTCCGCAGGCGACCGTGATGAATAGGGCGGGGAACATGGGGCCGATGGAAGTCTTCCAGCCGTTGAATGCAGGCAGCTCGAATGTTGCTCCGCCGGTGAAAGCTGAAACTATTATTCCGACCAGCGCGAGAACCATCATTGCATAGAGCAGGAATGATGACAGGTAGTCGCGGGGCTGGAGCATGATCCAGACCGGAATGAGCGATGCAACCGCAATGTACACGCCGATC
>JAFTEK010000007.1 GCA_017453705.1 Treponema sp. | reverse complement strand
GCTACACTCTGGCATTCTCCGCACCTTACAATGCAATGGACTCCAACACCTGCATGGGTGCATCCTTCTCCTCAGGTCACGGCGCAGCCAAGATCTTCGAAAAGGCCGGCTCCCCAATGAGAGTGGTTTCCGTACTGGGCGACTCCACATTCTTCCATTCAGGAATGACTTCCCTGGCAGAATGTATCTATAACAATTCCAAGACAGTATCCGTTATCCTGGACAATCGTATCACAGGTATGACAGGACATCAGCAGAACCCTGGTTCCGGTAAGCTGGCTGACGGTAAGACAGACGCCATCATGCTGGATATCGAGCAGATTTGCCGTGCCCTGGGTGCAAAGAACATCCGCACCATCGATCCTAACAACCTGAAGCTGGTTAAGGAAACTCTGGACTGGGCACTTTCCCTGGACGAGCCTTCCGTAATCATCACCAAGTATCCATGCGTACTGAAGAAGTTCTCAGAGGACGATAAAGCTAAGTTCCCTGATGCTTACAAGACAAAGGATACAGTGGATAAGGCTAAGTGTATCGGCTGCAAGATGTGCCTGAAGAGCGGCTGCCCTGCTCTCTTCCTCAACAGAGAAGACAAGAAGGCAGAAATCGATCCGCTCCAGTGCGTAGGCTGCGGCGTTTGTGAACAGATTTGCCCTAAGGATGCAATCGGAAAGGAGACAAAGTAATGGAAACTAAGAGCGTATTACTGGTCGGCGTAGGCGGACAGGGAACTATCCTTGCTTCAAAGCTCCTGACACTTGGTCTGATGGAAGAAGGATATGACGTAAAAATGAGCGAAATTCACGGAATGTCACAGCGTGGCGGTTCCGTATCTTCACAGGTTAGATTTGGCGACAAGGTTTGGTCACCGGTTATCGAGAAGGGTTCTGCAGACCTGATCGTTTCCTTCGAAAAGATGGAAGCCCTCAGATGGCTCGAATACCTCAAGCCGGACGGCAAGGTAGTTGTAAACAACCATGAAATGATGCCTATGCCTGTTATCATGGGCGATGCTGAATATGCAGCAGACATCATCGACCAGATCAAGAAAGTCTGCAAGGACGTAACAGTTGTAAATGCCACCGAAGAAGCTATGAAGCTGGGTAACGGCAAGACTCAGAACATCGTTCTGCTGGGCACCCTGATCAAAGCTATGAATCTGGGCGACATCAACTGGGAAAACATTATCAAAGCTAACGTTAAGCCAAACTTCGTAGATGACAACCTCAAAGCTGTCAAAGTTGGTATGTCTTTGGTATAAACGGCATCTGCCGAATAACGCTATGAAAAGCCCGCCACGCGCGGGCTTTTTGTTTAAGATTTGAAAGTATGTACGGAGCACGTAAATGAAAAATCGGGAAATGCAAACTATTACGACTATCGCCGACAGCAACAGGCAGGGACTCATCTTTGTAAAGGAAGATGAAATTATCGGCGAATACAGCACGCTGGCCAAAGAAATAATGGGCCTGATCCTGCCAAAGGAACTGACGCACCAGGAAGGGAAAATCGAGGACGGCGATATCGTGGTGCTGACGGATTTTGACCTCGGTAACGACGACCTGCTGGAGCCTGCGGATTTGAAATGCCTGAATATCAGTGACAAGAGCATCAAAAAAGGAAGCACACTCCTGGCAATGGGAGTTTACAACAATAAAAAAATTGAGCCGAAATACAAGGTCTTCAACCACTATCCGGTGGAAAGCAGGCTGGAGCTTTCGGAGCAGTATCTGGGCTTTAGCATCTGCGC
>JAFTEK010000053.1 GCA_017453705.1 Treponema sp. | reverse complement strand
ATTTGCCTTCGCCTCCTTCTTGTTCGGACGAGCACGTCTTGCACTGCCGGCATCCGTGTTCTTCTTGGAAGGCAGTACTTCGCCCTTGTAAATCCATACCTTGACACCGATCTTGCCATAAGTCGTATCTGCCTCGGCAAAACCATAATCAATGTCTGCACGGAGTGTCTGCAACGGAATGGTGCCCTCGTTGTATGTCTCTGTCCGCGCCATATCAGCACCGCCCAAACGTCCGGCACAGCTTGTCTTGATACCAAGAACGCCTGCCTTCATGCTGCGGCCCATGCATGACTTCATTGCGCGACGGAATGAAATACGATTCTCCAGCTGCTGAGCAATATTCTCTGCAACAAGCTGTGCATCCCTGTCCGGGCGCTTAACTTCCTTGATGTCGATGACCAGCTTCTTGTCTGTCAGCTTCTGAACCTCGCCGCGGATACGCTCAATCTCAGCTCCACCCTTGCCGATAACAACACCCGGCTTCGCAGTGAACACAATGATCTTCACGCGGTCGCTTGCCCGTTCTATCTCTACCTTGGAAATTCCCGATGCATAAAGCTTCTTTTTAATAAAAGAACGAATCTCATGATCCTCGATCAGATAGTCTGCAAATTCCTTGTCTGATGCATACCATCTCGAATCCCAATCCTTTATGATTCCTACTCGTAAACCATGGGGATTATCCTTCTGTCCCATTCACTGCCTCCTTTTACTTCTCCTTCTCATCCAAAATAATGGTAATGTGGCTCATACGCTTCTCGATACGATACGCCCGGCCCTGTGCCCGAGGACGGATCCGTTTCATTGTCGGGCCTTTGTTCGCATAGCATTCTGCGATGTAAAGATTTGCCCTGTCGAGCCCGTTGTTATTCTCCGCATTTGCGATTGCAGAACGCAGCAGCTTCAAAACAAGTGCTGAAGCATAGCGCGGATTGTAAAGCAAAAGGCTTTCTGCCTCTGTCACATCCTTACCACGGATCGCATCCAATACAAATCCTGCCTTTGTCGTCGACACCCTGGCAAAGGACAACTTTGCGGAGGGACGCGTCTCTTTTTGATTTTCATTTCTCTCACGCTTTATCTGACTTCTATGTCCTTTTGACATTTTTTACTCCCTTCTTACCTGACACCGGACTTGCGGTCGTCCTTTGTATGACCGCGGTATGTCCTTGTCTGTACGAACTCACCAAGCTTGTGTCCTACCATGTCTTCCGTAATGTATACCGGCACATGCCTGCGTCCATCGTGAACCGCGATCGTCAGGCCAACCATCTGCGGGAAGATCGTGGAACGGCGTGACCATGTCCGAATGACTGACTTGTCACCGGAGGCATTCATCGCATCCACTTTCTTCAGTAAGCTTTTGTCCGCGAACGGACCTTTCTTTAATGAACGTCCCATGAAAAACCTCCTTTATTATTTCAAACCACGTCCGTCACGACGACGTACAATCAGTTTGTTGGATTTCTTGTGCTTCTTTCTCGTCTTGTAACCCAATGCAGGTTTACCCCAAGGAGTGCAGGGACCCGGGCGTCCGATGGGTGCCTTGCCCTCACCACCACCATGCGGATGGTCATTCGGGTTCATGACAGAACCGCGTACCGTCGGACGGATGCCCATATGACGTTTGCGTCCTGCCTTACCAATCTTGATCAGGTTGTGATCTGCATTGCCCAGTCTGCCGATGGTTGCACGGCAGTTAATGGGAACCATGCGCATCTCGCCTGAAGGCAGACGCAATGTCGCGTATTTTCCTTCCTTTGCCATCAACTGTGCACTGTTGCCGGCTGAACGAACCATCTGGCCGCCCTTGCCAGGATACAGCTCAATGTTGTGCACCATTGTACCTACCGGTACATTTTCCAGCGGCAGGCAGTTGCCTACGCGGATTTCTGCTTCCGGACCATTGACTACGGTCATGCCGTCTGTCAAACCTTCCGGTGCCAGAATATAACTCTTCTGTCCGTCTGCATAGCAGATCAGCGCGATATTGGCTGTACGGTTAGGATCATACTCAATACCCAGAACCTTGGCCGGGATGCCGTCCTTGCGACGCTTAAAATCGATGATCCGGTAATGTCTGCGCTCACCACCACCATGATGGCGAACCGTGATCCGACCCTGATTGTTGCGGCCTGAATGCTTCTTCAGGGGAGCCAGCAAAGACTTCTCAGGGGTTTTCTTTGTAATCTCCGAAAAATCGGAACCAGTCATATTCCGACGGCTCGGAGTATATGGTTTATATGTCTTGATTCCCATTTTGTCTCCTTTCGGTTGATAGGGATGATATTACATATGATGACTCGATGTATGAGGAAGTTCTGCTTCGCTTCGCTCAGCAGAGCGGCTCTTCGCACTAAGTTCGCACTGCGCCTAGCGGCTTGTGCTCACTAAGTGCTTAGAGCCCTGCAAAGATCTCAATCTCCTTTGAGTCCTCTGTCAGCTGAACGATCGCCTTCTTGGTCTTTGCTGTCTGTCCGACAATCCTGCCCCTGCGGCGCTTCTTGCCGGCCTGGTTCATGGTGCTGACCTTCTCGACCGTTGTTCCTTCAAACATCTTTTCCACTGCCTCTTTGATCATCTGCTTGTTGGCTTCGGGATGAACAAGAAAGGTATATTTGCGCTCCGCCATCTGATTCATGCTCTTCTCGGTGATGAGCGGCTTTAAAATGACGTCATAATACATGATCGCTGCCATTATGCATACACCTCCTCTACTGCCTGTAATGAATCCCTTGTAAATACAACCGTCTGATACTTCAAAACATCATATACATTGAGCTCGTTTGTCTGGGCTGTCTTAACCGTCGGGATGTTTTTTGCGCTGCAGATGACATTCTTGTCATTGTCGTTGATCACAACAAGTGCCTTGTCAAGCTGCAGGTTCTTCATCATTTCTGCGAACTTTTTGGTCTTGATCTCGTCAAACTTCAAACTATCGAGAACGACCAGCTTATTCTCTCCTACCCTGGTTGTCAGCGCGGATTTCAGCGCTGCCCTTTTTTCCTTTTTATTCAACTTCTGGGAATAATCCCTCGGTACCGGCGCGAATACCACGCCGCCGCCTGTCCACTGAGGTGAACGGGTGGAACCCTGCCTTGCATGTCCCGTACCCTTCTGTCTCCAGGGCTTTCTGCCGCCGCCGGATACCTCAGTACGTGTCTTTGCCTTCTGCGTTCCCTGACGAGAATTAGCCAACTGGCCAACTACCGCCCGGTGAAGCAGATGTTCATTAACTTCTACATTGAAAATGGCGTCTGACAGGTCGACCTTGCCGACCTCCTTGCCGCTCATATCATATACAGCTACCTGAGCCATTGCTTACCTCCTAACATTCCGTTATGACCATGTTTTATTTGCTCTTCTTAACACTTTCCTTGATCGTTACCAAAGACTTCTTCGGTCCCGGTACAGCGCCCTTGACAAGAAGAAGATTCTTCTCTGCATCAACCCGTACAACGGAAAGATTCTGAACGGTCACGCGGACAGAACCCATCTGGCCAGGCATGCCTTTTCCTTTGAATACACGGCTCGGTGTAGAGCAAGCGCCGTTGGAACCCTGATGACGATGGAACTTGGAACCATGAGCCATCGGTCCTCTGTGCTGTCCGTGTCTCTTGATCGCACCCTGGAATCCCTTACCTTTGGAAATCGCTGTCGCATCTACCTTGTCACCGTTTTCAAAGATGTCCGCCTTGATCTCCTGAGCCAGCTCGTATTCGCTGCTGTTCTCAACACGGAACTCGCGAACATACCTCTTGGGCTCTACGCCTGCTTTGTCAAAATGTCCTTTCATCGGCTTGTTGACGCCGTGCCTGTGTGCTACGGACTTGTGTCCTGCGGCATCCTTGCTCTTGATCTTGACCGGCTTTGAACCAAAGCCTACCTGAACTGCCTCGTAACCGTCATTCTCAAGTGTCTTTACCTGAGTCACGATACAGGGGCCTGCCTCCAGGACGGTCACCGGAACCAGGTTGCCGTTCTCGTCGAACACCTGGGTCATCCCCAGTTTTGTCGCCAGTATTGCTTTCTTCATGTTAACTTTTCCTCCTTTACAGCGGAACGTAAACTTACACGTTCATATAAATTTGTTACCTCGTCTTCATCTTGATGTCGATATGAACACCCGCAGGCATCTCCAGCCTGGACAGCGCATCCACTGTCTTCTGCGTGGGTGTCAGGATGTCGATCAGCCTTTTGTGCGTCCTCTGCTCAAACTGCTCTCTCGAATCCTTGTACTTGTGCACAGCACGAAGGATCGTAACAACCTCCTTCTTTGTCGGCAGCGGCACCGGTCCGCTCACCTCTGCGCCAATCTTGCGAATTGTCTCAATGATCTTCTGTGCGGATGCATCTACGAGCGCATGATCATACGCTTTTAAAGTGATCCGCATTACCTGTTGTGATGCCATTCTATCCTCCTTTTGAACTTTACACGCTTCCGGGTGTGTCGCAATATCTCCGCACCCAAACGTCAGCGGTTCACACAGTAGCCTTTGTACTATAGCAAAAATTGACCATGTGTGCAAGTATTTTTTGAGATACAAAGTAACTATTCAGACAGACCGCGTGCGAGCTCGTCCCTGTGGGCAAGATGCTCGGAATGACCGTAGAGCCACTTAGTATGCCGACGCCAAACAGCAAGGTTCACACATGGATGT
>JAFTEK010000052.1 GCA_017453705.1 Treponema sp. | reverse complement strand
TCTGCGGAACATCGAACATCTGTATACCTCCAATCATTGAGGTAATAAGGACGTAAACGAAAATCGGCAGGAGGAGCGGCATCGTTATCTTAAAGAAGATTCCCAGCGGGGAAGCTCCGTCTATGCGAGCCGCCTCAAACAGGCTCTCATCTATTCCCATGATTCCAGCCATGAGCAGTATAGTCGTATTTCCATACCACATAAGGAAGTTCATCGCCGCGACAAGGGTTCGCGTCCATCCTGTGGATATCAAGAAGCGGATAGGCTCCTGAGTCCAGCCCAGTGACATGAAAATTGAGTTCATCGGACCGTTGTCGGAAAAGAGCGTGAAAAAGAGCATTGCGAATGCAGAAGCCATTATCAGGTTGGGCATGTAGATTATCGTCTTGAAGAACTGCTGGCACTTAAGGCGAAGGCCTGTATCCGTAAACCAAACTGAAAGGATAAGAGAAATAACTATCTGGGGAATGAATCCCAGTACCCACATTATAATGGTGTTACCAGTATATTTGAGTATGTTGTTCTCCTCACTTAGATCCAAGACTTCCTTAAAATTCTCCAGACCAATCCAATCCGGGCCAACAGTCTGCAAACCTACACGATAGTTCTCAAAGAAACTGTTCACCAAGGTGGAAACCAGCGGAATCAGCGAGAAGACAGTGTACACGATAAAAAATGGGGCTATAAAGAAATAACCCCATCGGTCGTATTGCACTGTGCGCTTTTTCTTTTCTTTTGCCATACGAATCCCCTAATAAATTTAAGCAAATTGGCAAACTACAACGTTGTAGCTAGCCTATATTCCAGAATAACACATATTTACAGGAAGTCAAGCAAATTTTCGTAAAAAAGATTACCCAACACAGCTCCATTTAGTTTAATCCTGCTTTAAAGTTCTTTTGAGCCTAAATCACCACCCAGATGCATAGCTCCGGGATATGGTGTTCTCTAGCGGTGGTTGCACTCGTCTCCTGACCCTTGACAGCCTCCCCCTCCCCCGCTAGAATTCAGCCTATGATAGGTATCGTTGACTACAACGCTGGAAACATCCGCAGCGTGGAGCACGCGCTTGAGTACCTGAAAGTACCGTTCGTCCTCTCCAAAGACCCCAGGGAGCTGGAGAAGGCAGACAAGATAATCGTCCCCGGAGACGGAGACGCGGCTTATGCGATGGAGGAGCTGAAAAAGACTGGTTTTGACAGCTTCCTAAAGGACAAGGCGGCCGCGGGAACGCCCATCCTGGGCATCTGCATAGGGGCGCAGATTGTGTTTGACTGGAGCGAAGAGGGAGACACCCCCTGCCTGTCGCTGATTCCCGGCAAAATAAGAAGGTTCTCCAGTATATGGAAGGAAAGGCAGCCGACAGACGAGGAGAAGGCGCGGACGGCCATGCTGGAGGGCGGCCTCAAAATCCCCCACATGGGCTGGAACGACGTGGCCTTCTGCAACGGAGGGACAAGGCTCTGCGAGGGCATAGACGACCACAGCGACTTCTACTTTGTGCATTCTTACGTGATACAGCCGGAAGACCCATCCGTAATAAAGGGCTACAGCGACTACGGCTGCATGGTGCCTGCCATCGTGGAAAAGGACAACATAACGGTCTTCCAGTTCCACCCTGAGAAGTCCGGCGAGAAGGGGCTTAGAATCCTGAGGAACTTCGCGGAGGGGAGCAATGCTTAAGAAGAGGATAATAATCTGCCTGGACGTGAAGGACGGGCGCACTACAAAAGGCGTGAAATTCAAGGACAACAAGGACATAGGCGACCCGGTGGAAATGGCCGCCGAATACTACCGGCAGGGCGTGGACGAGCTTGTCTTCTACGACATCATGGCGAGTGCTCGCGGCAAAAAGCCAATCCTGGACCTGATAGCCGCCGTCGCATCCCAAGTCTTCATCCCCTTCTGCGTGGGCGGGGGCATCGCGACACTGGACGACATACGGAACATCATCATGGCCGGGGCGGAGAAAGTTTCGCTCAACTCTCAGGCGGTCAAGAACCCCGACCTGATACGGCAGGGGGCGAGGGTCTTCGGCAACCAGTGCATTGTCTTGGGTATGGACGCGGCCCGCGACGATACCATGCCATCAGGCTACAGGGTCTACCTGAACGGCGGCAGGGTAGCCACAGACAGGGATGCGCTGGAGTGGGCGCGGGAAGCCGTCTCCCTCGGTGCAGGCGAGATAGTGCTCAACTCTATAGACGCTGACGGCACGAGGAATGGATATGAAATCAACCTGACCCGCATGATAAGCGAGGCGGTGGAAGTTCCGGTCATAGCCTCCGGCGGCGGCGGAACGCCGGACCACCTTGCCGACGTTCTGGGCGAAGGCAAGGCCGATGCGGCCCTCATCGCCTCCATGGTGCATTCCGGGGAATACACGGTGGGAAGCATAAAGACAGCCCTCCGGGAAAAAGGCATAGCCATAAGGGGATAGAAAAAAGAAAGCGGCCGTCCTTGGCTCACATCCGCGTTAACAAGCAGCTTGCATGTCCTGCGTTGGCAGGAATGCAAGGGGGAAATTCTGCCACCTGCCTCACTTATTTTTCGAACTTCTCTATCCTGCACTCATGGGTCTTGGCCGTCTCGTCGTAGTTCACGCCGACAAAGAGCAAATCGCCCGAATAGGCAGACAGGGAGTCAAAGTAACGCTTCTCCCGTATCTGCGAGATCGCGCTCTTGGTACTGCCGTTACGCTTCAGCTCTATTATCATCGCAGGGATGCCCGGCACGAAGGGTATGAACACAACGTCCGCAAAGCCCTTACCCGTGGTCATCTCCTTTACAATCGTGTACTTATTGAGGGCATAGATATAGGAAAGGTATATCGCGGACTGCAATGCGTATCCCGGTGCGTTCTCCGTAGGTATCAGGTGCTCATCGCAGAATTTCTGCACAATCTAGTCCAGCTCCAGGCAATTCACGCGGGGGTAAAGGCTTCCCTTTATGAACGAGGCGTAGTTGACGGGCACATCGTACCCGTTCATGTCCTTGACTGAAGCCGCCAGCAGCCTCATAATCATGAATACGAGGTTCGCTATCGGCACGAAGTCCAGGAGCAGGTACCAGCCGGAGAAACCGAGGTCATGAAGCCGCTGTACC
>JAFTEK010000051.1 GCA_017453705.1 Treponema sp. | reverse complement strand
CTCAAGGCGAGCGAGGTCTGCCTTGCCGACGACGAGGAAATCCTGAAGTGGGCGGGGGCGGGCCACGGCTTCGTCGGGCCGCTCACCGTGAAATGCCCCGTCCTGCAGGACCTGTCCGTCGAGGACATGCACGACGCGATTACCGGCGCGGGCAAGCAGGGCTACCACATCAAGCACGTGGAGCCTGAGCGGGACTACAAGCCATGGATGAAGGCGGACGTGCGCACCGCGAAGGAGGGCGACACTTGCCCGGTCTGCGGAGGCAAGTTCTACACGACCAAGGGAAACGAGCTGGGCCACATCTTCAAGCTCGGAAAGAAATATACCGAGAGCATGGGCGTGAGCTACCTGGACAAGAACGGCAAGGCCGCCATACCCACGATGGGCTGCTACGGCATCGGCGTTGACCGCGTGCTCGCTTCAATCATCGAGGCGCACCACGACGACAAGGGCATCATCTGGCCGGTCAGCGTCGCCCCCATGACGGTCTGCATCGTGCCGATTAAGTACAAGGACGCGATGAAGGACGCTGCGGACAAGCTCTACGACGAGCTTGTGGCCGCCGGAGTTGAGGTGCTTCTGGACGACCGCGACGAGAGGCCCGGGGTCAAGTTCAACGACGCTGACCTCATAGGCTTCCCCGTCCGCGTCACCGTCGGCGACAAGAACCTGCCCAATGTGGAAGTCAAGCTGCGCCGCGAGGCCGAGGCTGAGCTTGTGCCGCTGGACGAAGCCGCCGCCCGCATACAGGAGCTGGTCAAGGCGGAATTCGCTACGCTGGGCTAAGACAAGGGGGCGGCGACAGGGCTTCCCTGGCGGGAACTCACGATAGCGTTATCTGGTGATGCACGATAGCCCTATCTGGTGATGCACGATAGCGTTATCTGGTGATGCACGATAGCCCTATCTGGTGGCACACGATAGCCCTATCTGGTGACAGGGCTTTCCTGTCGGGAAGCCTGTGAGTCCCCGCGTTGCGGGAACTCACGATAGCGTTATCTGCTGTCACAGGGCTTCCGAGTCATAATGCAAAGACAGGGCGGAGGGCAGATTATTTTTGTTTGTTTGAATTTCTTAGGGTTTCCCCTGGAAATAGCTCCGCACGGCATAGAGCGGCAGATTGTCAAAGCGCACTTCGCTCCTAAAATCCGACATCGAGATTCGTAAGCCCCGCAGAGAATCGTCCTTATCGAGTACGGCCTTGAGGCTGCGCGAACGGAGGTTCTCCTCGGCCTTTACTTCGATGGGGAGCGCGGCAGACCCCCGCTGCATGACAAAATCAATCTCCGAGCTGGAATTCTCGTTCGTGTAGTAATAGAGCCGCGGATTATCGCATGAGGCAATCTGCTGTTCCACAAACTGCTCGGTAAACGCACCTTTGTATTCTTCAAAAATCCTGCTTCCGAGCAAGATATCCTGAATCGGCGTATCGGCAAGCGCACCGAACAGACCGCAGTCATTCATGAAGAGCTTGAACGCGGAGAAGTCCTCGTAAAATTTGAGCGGCAAGGCGATTTTTGAAACCCGCATGACCTTGTGCACCAGCCCGGCATCGCAAAGCCACTGAATTGCATCCTCATACTGTGCGGCCCGTGCGCCTTTCCGCAATGCCCCGTACACGAATTTCTTGTTCTCCTTTGCAAGCTGGGAAGGAATTGCGTTCCACACGATTCGTATTTTGGCGATATCGGACTTGGGCGCATGTTTCGCAATGTCATCATCGTAGTCATGCAGGATTGCCTGCTGCATTTCGCGTACTTTGAGTACATCGCCGCTTTGTGCATACTCCTTCACGCATGCAGGCATTCCTCCCGTGAAATAATACTGGCGCAGCAGTTCGATAAAGGCGGATCTGAGCGTCCTGATGTCGTCCCACTCGCAGGATGAAAGCAGTTCCTCTTTTTGGCTTTCCCCCATCGCAAGCAGGAACTCATTGAAGTTCAGCGGGAAAAGGCGGAGCGTGTCCACCTTGCCGACCGGGAATGACTCGCCCTGATGGTATTTAATCCCCAGAAGGGAGCCTGCGGCGACGATGTGATAGCCGGGCGCATTTTCCGAAAAGTATTTGAGCGAACCAAGCGCCTTTGGCAGTTCCTGAATTTCATCAAAGAATATGAGCGTGTCGTCAGGCTTGGCGGGAATCTTTGCAATCGCGGACACGATGCGCAGTATGCGGCTCACATCATAGTCTGCAAACAGATCCTGTACTTCCGGATTGTTGTCACAGTTGATCTTAATGTAATGCTTGTATTCGTTCGCGCCGAATTCGTCCAGGAGCCAGGTCTTTCCGACCTGACGCGCTCCTTCCAGAATCAGCGGCCTGCGCGTCTTTGAGTTCTTCCATTCCAGCAGATGACTGTATAAAAGCCGCTTCACGATTCAAGAATAACACTTTTCTGGGGATAATTCAAGCATAGTATGACACTTTTCTGGGGATAATTTCGATAAAATGCTACACTTTTCTAGGGAAACACTGAATAATATCTCCTATATTAATCAGCGTTTCCCTAGGGATAAATCAAAGCGCATTCCCTATCGGAGCCACGGCGTTGCCAAGGCAAAACTGAGGTTTTTCGAGGTTCCCAAAAGTTAAGAATTCGTGTTACAATCTAAGACAGGAATGGAGGTTTTTGCATGAAAAAACATAGGGCACTGGAGCTCTCGCTTTTGGCGGCTCTTTCAGTTTTTACATTTTCTTTGCTAGCTTGTTCCACCACTGTGAGCCAGAGTGTGGAGCGTCCGCCGAATCTTAAGGTGGAAAACTACGGCTCGGTGACAGTTCTTCCGTTCAGAAGCTCTGATGAGATGGGGACATCCTCATACGAAGACAAGCCCATATACAGCTTTGAAGAATACTACCGTGAGCTGGGGGAGAAATATTCCAGCCAGAACGAGGAGAAGGAGCTTTTGTCCAAGCTGGACGACAGGCTCTCGCGCAGGCTGATGCTTTCGGAGAACCTGACCTATGTGAATCCCCAGGATGTTCAGTACGCGCTCAAGCAGCGTAATGCTGAGATTCCTGTGGACATGTATATCACCGGAGGCCTCTTGAAATTCTCGTCCAAGATACAGCACGATGACGAGGATTCTGACAAGAAAGAAGAGGACTCCAAGAAGAAGGTCTATTATTGGCGCGAGGCATCCATCACCATATTGTATCAGGTTGTGGAAGCTAAGACCAACCGCATATTGACCCGCGAGGAGTACAGCTATTCCGGGACATCCGGCAAGGTCACGGACTGGCACAAGGTGGACTCCACGTATGCTGTCCTCTCTTCCAAGCTGGACACTTTTATAACTCGCGTTATGGAAGATTTCACTCCCCATACGGAGACGATGAGGCTGACCCTGCTCAAGTCCAAGGACAAAGAGATGAAGGAGGCCGAAAAGCTGGCTTCTGACGGCCAGCTGGTTTCTTCCCGCAGGAAGTATCTTGGGATATACAGGTCCAGCCAGCTTTTCGAGGCGGGATATAACGCGGCCCTTCTTTACGAGGCTATGGAAGAATACGATGAGGCGCTCTCGCTGATGAAAGAAGTTTACAAGAACTCCGGTGACTCACGTGCCAGGGAGAAAGTCAAGGCTCTGGAGAAGGAAGTGGAGGCTGCTGCCCGCCTGCGCTCCCAGAAAAAGAAGTAGGGATAAGGGCAAGGGGCAGCTTTAAAGAGCCTCGGCATTGTGTTGCCTGCAATGCCTGTGGCTTTTGGAACAGCCTGGCATGGGCAGCTTAGAAGAGCCGGGGCGTAAGGTGCAATATTACAACGGCTTAGGCATCCTTTGCCATTGCCTTGGATTCTTCCACAATCTTGTCGGCCAGTTTGCCTGAGACGGGGTCGTAGTGGTCAAACGATGTCTCGAACGAGCCGGTGGAGCTTGTGATGGAACGCAGGTCTATTGCATAGCGCAGCAGTTCGGACTGTGGTACCTGGGCACGGATTTCTTCGATTCCGCTACCTATGGCTTCCTGACCCAGTATGCGGCCCCGCCTTGTGGACAGGTCTGACATTATGTCACCTATGTACTTGGTCTCCGCCCATACGGACAAGTTCATCACTGGCTCCAAGAGGAGGGGGCCTGCCTTGCGCATGGCTTCGGACAGGGCTGTCTTGGCCGCAATCTGGAAGGCCAGGTCAGATGAGTCCACGGGATGGTGCTTGCCGTCCAGAACCGTGACGCTGATATCCACGACAGGATAGCCGGCGAGGACTCCGCTTTCCATCGCCTGCCTGACACCTTTTTCCACGCCGGGGATAAAGTTCTTGGGTATCGCCCCGCCGAATACCGCGTTGTTGAACTTGTAGCCCTCACCGCGAGAGAGGGCTTCAACGGACAGCTGGACTTTTGCGTACTGGCCGTGACCACCTGTCTGTTTCTTGTGGGTGTATTCGGCGACTTCCTTGCGCTGTACGGTTTCCCGATAAGCCACGCGAGGCACTGCGGTCTGTACCTGTATGCCGGTGGCGGCCTGAATTCTATCCATGATAATTTGCAATTGCAGCTCACCCATTCCGCTCAGGACGTTCTGCCGGGTTTCCGGGTTGAACTGGAAAGTAACAGTGCGGTCGCTCTCGGAGACTTTGGCAAGCTCTTCGTTTACCTTGAGCTCGTTCTTTTTCTCCGCGCAGGATATTGCCAGCGAGTAGACTGGCTCCGGCCGCCGCAGGGGTTTGTATGGCAGTGACTGGGCATCCGTAGAGAGGGTATCGCCTGTTGCCGCGCTCAGCTTGGCGACAACGCAGATGTCTCCGGCAGTGGCCTTCTTTATCTCTTCCAGTTTCTTGCCCTGTGTCCTGTAGAGCTTGCCTATCTTCTCGGCCTTGCCGCCGTTCAGGTTTGTGGCATTGCTATCAGCGGACAGGCTGCCTGATATAATCTTTAGGTATGAGAGCTTGCCGGAGAACTGGTCTCCTGCGGTCTTTACAACCAGCGCGCCAAAAGTTCCTTCCGGCTGGAACTTGACCGCCACCTCAGTGCCGTCGCTGTTCACAGCCCGCTCCAGGCTTTCCAGGGGGGAAGGACATACATCGGCGATGAAGTCCAGCAGGGGCACCAGGCCGGAGCCATGCAGGGGGTCGCCGCAGAAGCAGGGAACAACCTTGTTGGCCGCGAATGCAGCCTTGAGTCCCGACAGAATCTCCTCATCGGTCAGCTCTCCCTCATCGATGAACTTAACCAGAAGGTCATCATCACCTTCCGCCGCGGATCCCATCAGGATGCCCCTTGCGGTCTTGCAAGCGTCCTCGTATTCTGAGGGAACGGCCTGCGGCTCGCCGTCGCCTGCGCCGTCCTTGAAATATGCCTTTCCGTGCAGCACGTCTATAACGCCCTTGTATGAAGGGCCGCTGCCCATCGGGATAGTCACCTGGCATATTTCGACATTGAACTTGTCGTGCAAATCCTGCGCCGCCGCCATGACATTGCCACGAGCATCGTCAGGGCGGTTCAGGAACACCATGCGGGGCTTGCTCCTCCTGTCCAAGTCACGCCAGAGCTTGACGGTTTCCACCTGCGCACCGCTGCGGGAGTCCACCAAGAGAAGGGCGGCCTCGCTGGAGCGGAATGCCGAGATGACCTCCCCTGTAAAGTCGGATGCACCGGGAGTGTCCCAGATGTTGACCAGCTTGCCCTTTCTCTCCAGGTGGGTCAGGTATGAGTATATGGAAATCCTGCGGAGGGCTTCCTCCTGCGAAGAACTGGATACGGTCTTGCCGCTTTCTACTGTCGCGGCCTTGTCTATGACACCGGCCGTGCGGAGCAGCTGCTCCAAGAGAGTTGTCTTTCCTGTCTGGCTGTGTCCTGCGATGGCTACGTTCCTTATGTCATTGCTTGAAAAATCCATGTGTTACCCCTCTTTTTTCTTATTGTAATTCCATGATAAATGTGGAAGTGTGGAATTGTCAAGAAAAAAGGTTTTCGCCAAAGCCGGGGGTTCCAAGGGGCTTGCCCCCTGGCAGTGCCGGGAAGCGGTTGATTTTTTTCCCTTTTTGAATGATACTACAACAATGGAAACACGCAACATTTTTGAGAACCTTTCGTCCATAGACCACAGGTACTCTCTTTCGGAGAGCGCGACATTCAAGAGCCTTTCAAAATATATTTCAGAGCAAGCCAGCATAACCAGCTGTGCCAGATGTGAAGCCGCGCTGGTAAAAGCCCATCTTAAAGTCAGGGGGCAGCTTACTGCCGCTGCGGAGAAGGAGCTGGACTCGGTTGCCGAATCAATAGACCCGGAGGAAGTCTACCGGGAAGAAGAAAAGACCAGGCACAACATAAGGGCTTTGGTCAATGTGATGAAAACCAAGGTTCCGGCTGACCTTGCCCCGCTGGTTCACCTGGGGGCTACGAGCGTGGACATACTGGACACCGCCCTGTCCTGCCGTATGCGTGATGTTACCCAGAAGGTAGTCCTGCCATCCCTTGTCTCGCTTGAGAAATCCCTCTGCGCGATAGCCGACCGCGAGGCGGAGACCCCGCAGGTGGGGCGTACCCACGGACAGCACGCCGTTCCTATCACTTTTGGCTGGTCAATAGCGGAGTTCGTGTCCCGTCTTGGTAAGTCCATCCTGCGCATAGACGAGCTTTCACGCCAGCTCAAGGGCAAGCTTGCGGGGCCTGTCGGTTCCTACAACGGGCCGAGCATGATAGTCAAGGATCCTGAGCAGCTGGAAGCTGAATATATGCACTTCCTTGGTCTGGAGCCGTCCGAGTATTCCAACCAGCTGGTGGAGCCTGAGTATTTGCTGCGACTCTTGCTGGAATTCAACGTTGCGTTCGGCATCATCGCAAACCTTGCGGACGACCTGCGCAACCTGCAGCGGAGCGAGATAGGCGAGGTGTTCGAGTATTTCTCTTCGACACAGGTGGGTTCTTCCACCATGCCGCAAAAGCGCAACCCCTGGAACAGCGAGCACGTCAAATCCCTCTGGAAGGCGATGAGCCCGCGTGTTCTGACTTTCTACATGGATCAGATTTCCGAGCACCAGAGAGACCTGACCAACTCTGCCAGCCAGAGGTTCATAGCCGACTATGTGGCGGGCTTTACTATGGCCGTGGACAGAATGGCTTCCGTCGTTTCCGGCTTGCAGGCGGACAAGGAGTCCATGTCCCGCAACCTGGACGGGGCTGGCGGCAAGGTAAAAGGCGGAGTGCTGGCGGAGCCTGCGTATATCCTGCTGGGAGAAGCAGGGGTAAACGACGGGCATGAGATTATAAGGAAGATAACGCTGGAAGCCGAGAAGTCAGGGAAAAGCTTCTTTGAAGTCCTCAAGACCCACACTGATGCCTTCGCCAAGATAACTGCCCAGCTGGAAAAACTGGGAATCGCCAACCCGGAGGCTTTCTTTGAGCATCCTGCCAACTACAGGGGGCTTGCCGCGGACAAATCCCGCCGTCTGGCAAGAAAATATCAGTCCCTCATGGAAGGACTTTGCAAGGACTAATCCAGTGGCAACGACTTATACTGCGGCATTGGTCGGCTGTGGCAGGATAGGCTACAGCCTTGGGCTGGACGCAAAGAGGGAACAACCGGCCAGCCACACAATGGCTCTCCTTGGCAACCCGCGTATACGCCTGATTGCCGGTTGTGACACCGATATAGGCAGGCTTTCTGTCTGGCACAAGGCCGTTCCTGATGCCAAGAGCTATCAGCGCAGTGTGGACATGTATCGGGAAAAACACCCCGATATAATCACGGTCGCCGTGCCGGAGGAATTCCACAAGGAAGAAGCCCTTGCCGCCATTGCCGCCCGCCCCAGGCTGGTCATACTGGAAAAACCTGTTGCGCTCAATACCCGCGAGGCTCAGGAGATAAAAAACGCCTCGGTGGAGTGCGGGGTTCCCGTGATGATAAACCACGAGAGACGCTTTGCGGAGGATTACAAGAAGGCCAGGGAATATATGCGGGAGATAGGCAGCTTGCAGAGCATATACGCTTCCCTTTCGTCCAGCCTATGCCTGTATGACAGGAGGGGCGAGTCCACAGGGGCTTGCAGCCTGTTTCACGACGGAACCCACCTTATAGATGCGGTCATGTTCTTTTTGGGTGATCCTGCCAGCCTTGGCAAGCCGGTCATTACGGGCTTGTATAAGGACGAGAAGGGCAGCATAAGGCAGCTTTCAGCCCACTGGTCAACCGACCGCTGCCCCGATGTTACGGTTACGATGAGCGGAAGATCCCGCTACTTTGCTTTCGAGATTCAGATAAACGGAACAGAGGGAAGGGTCTGTATAGGCAACTCCTACCTAAAGGTCTACAGGCGCAAGGATTCCCCCCTCTATACCGGATTCTTCTCGCTTGTCCGGGACAACGATGCCGTTCTTCCGCAGAAGACCCTCTATTTTTCCAATATGGTACAAAATGCCGTGGACTTTCTGGACGGCAGGGGCAGCCTAAAGTCTCCCATAGATGCCGGCATAAAGGATCTGCTTATTCTTGAGGACATAAAAACAGGTCTGTACAGCTAGCTCTCTTGCGGCTATAATGGCAGTATGCAAAATATCTTCCTTGACACGAGAAAGAACGATCAGGCTGTCCGTGAGAAATACGGACTGACAGAAGACATAATGATGGAAGACGCTGCCTCCGCTGTTTGTCAGGCAGTCCTTCGCCGTCTGTCACAGGATTCCAGTCCATGCCTGGCCAGACCCGCAGTCCTGGTGCTTGCGGGCAGCGGCAACAATGGGGCGGACGGCTATGCTGTTGCCCGCCAGCTTATGTCCTCTGATTTTGCGGTCGTGGCATGTGCCGTCGGGGAGGCGAACAGCAGCCTGTGCAAGGAACAGAAATCAAGGGCAGAAAAGATAGGGGTGCGGATTATAGCCCCTGAGGAGCTGGATGCCTATATGGAAGAAAGCTCCATTGACCTCAAGGTAATCGTTGACTGCATATACGGCTCCGGCTTTCGGGGCAGCCTGCCCGCAGTGGCCCGTGCCGTCATTCTCTCCGTAAACAACAATACGGACGCTTACAAGATAGCCTGCGACCTGCCTACCGGACTGGATCAGTGGGGCAGGTGCGGCTCTGTTTTCCATGCGGACGAGACGATAACTATGGGGGCGTTAAAGATAGCCCTCTTTTCCGACAAGGCGAAGGACGAGTGTGGTGTCGTCAGCGTCTGCCCGCTGGGTATAAGCCGGGACAACTTTGAGAGGGCGGGACTGGGCGAGGCTGTTCCTAACGCATACCTTTTGGAAGAAAAGGACATGGAGCTTCCCTACAGGAAAAAGCAGAACGTCAACAAGGGGTCTTTCGGGCATGTGGCCGTATGCTCCGGGCAAAAAATCGGTGCGTCCGTACTGGCAGGACAGGCGGCCTTTGCCTTTGGGGCAGGTCTGGTGACGCTGGTATCCGAAGCAGAGGATTTCCCGTCATTCCCCCTGCCTTATTCATTGATGAGCAGCCATAGCTTGCCTGCCGCGACAAAGACGCTCGCCCTTGGCATGGGGCTGGGAAGGAGAAGCTTGGACAGCCAGGCTTACACCAGCTACCTGCTGCAAAACCCCAGCGTCACCGCCGTGCTGGACGCAGATGTGTTCTACAACGAGGACATATTGCGTCTTTTGAGCCACAGACCGGAAGGGCTGCTGCTCACCCCGCATCCAAAGGAGTTCCTGTCGCTGCTGTCCTTGTGTGACATGGACAGCCTGAATGGGGTCAAGCTTTCCAAGCCTTCGGATGTCGTGGACATGCGGCTTGAACTGGTGTCATCTTTCTGTAGGAAATATCCGGGAGTCGTGCTGCTGCTTAAGGGAGCCAACAGCGTCATAGCATCCTGCCCGATGGGTCAGGACAAGGTTGAGATATTCATAAATGCGACCGGAACAGCGGCTCTTGCCAAAGCTGGCTCCGGGGATGTGCTTTCTGGCCTTGCGGCCGCGCTTTTGGCTCAGGGATATGAGCCTCTCAAGGCTGCCATAACCGCCTCTCTCGCTCACTCCGCGGCGGCGAAATCCGCCTGCCGTGATAAGTCTGAATGGAGCCTTGGCCCGGAGGACTTGATTAGGGCTGTCGGCAGCCTGTAGGGGGCATTCCTAAAAAAATCCCCAAAACGAGATAAGGCTCGTTGTGGGGATTTTTTAATGCCGAGGGGCGGCAACCTGTAATTCCTTACCTGTGGTGGCCGCCGCCGCCGTGGGAACCGCCTGAGTATCCGCCGGAATGACCTCCGCCACTCCGGCCACCGCTGCTGCTCGCCGGGGGAATGTAACGCTTGCTGGTGTTCTCGCCGGTGAGTATGTCCTGCTTTTCTATCTTGATGCCGTTCTTGGGGATATAGACGCTGGAACTGACAGGGGCGATAAAGCGATAGTGCTTCTTTACGGATGAACTTATTGAAAGGGCGATAATCAGACCCACTCCCAGCCCCGCGAGGATAAGGTAGAACTTCTGGGCTGGCGGCCTGGAGGCAGACACGTAGAATTCCCCATTGCAGAAGTACATGTACTTGTCGCTGTTGTGGCTTTTCATGTAGAAGGTCTTGGAGCTGTATGTCTCGCCGTAGTATCTCAGCTGATCCAGGAAGAAGTTGATACCCCTCTTTATATCCTCCCTGTAAGGCTCGTATCCGTTTTCCCTGACGCTGTACGAAGAAGGCAGGTAGCTGTCCATGCCTGTGAATATTTGCTCCCTGGCCTTCTCATAGTAGAGGGCAGCCCTTCCACTTGTGGATAAGTAGTCGTAGGCGGGGCTGTCGCCTGTCATGTCCATATAGTAAAAAACACCGTCCGTGTACTCGCCGAAAAGCTCATCATAGCCCCGGTTGGCAAAGTCTTCCGTCTCGTAGTCGCTCATCGGATTGCGCCCTGCGAATACGATTATGTTTATGTGCAGGCGTTCCGCCAAATCCCGGACAGCCTCGGTAAGCTCAGCAATCTCTTCCTGGGTAAAGAAAGGTTCCCCTGAGTTCTCCTCATAAAAAGCAGAGCGTTCGATATTACCGTCAAAGCTTTTGGCAAGGTTGGCTCCCTTTGGCTGGATGTTGGCAACAAACCATGCCGCAAAAACAGCCGCGACCAGTGCGAGGATTCCCAGCCATCGGTCTTTAATGTCCTTGGACTTCTCTTCGTCCTTGCTCAAAACACACCTCCCATGAGCAGTCCGCCTATTAGGTATGAAGCGGCGGCACAGGCTGCGATAATTCCCCAGCAGCAGAGCCGGAGCTTGCCCCTGTCTAGGGGAGGAGTTCCGGCGATTTTACCAGTCTGTCCGTTCATCACGAACTCATAAACCTTGTCCTTGTACTTATAGCTCATAAACCACACAGGGAGCATCACGTACTTCATGTCAGCGCGGGAAAAGTCGTAGCTCTCATTGACGGTGGAAGTCGCGGTGTAGCCGTTGAGCGTGTTATGAATATGGGACTTGCAAACCCCAGTCAGGCGTTCCTTTATGCGCGGAAACATAGCGTCCTTGTCCATATCGTACTTTTCCGCGTAAAAGCCGCTCAGGTATGACATGGAGAAATCCTTCATGTCAGAATAGTTGAAAGGCTCTATGGACTCCATCAGCTCATCGTCTATCCTCTTGGAGCCGTCTGCAGGAACGTTGTTTGCGACGACGCTTCCCCAGCGTTTTAGGCTAAAGCTCTTGGTCTCCGTGTACTCATAGTTACCGCTGTACCAGCTGCGGATTTGCTTGGCGTTTCCCTGGTAATTGATGTCAACCGTGCAGTCAGCCAGCCAGAACGGAACGTATAGCCCTGTAATCTTCTCCAATTGCTGCTGGGTTTTAAAGTCATTTGGGACAAAGCTCTTGAAGCACCATTTCTTGAATCCCTCAATGGCTTGATCCCGTGCAATCTTAAAGCCTATCACCTTTTGCGGGCGGTAGTTTCCGGTCATCTTGCCGGAAAGTATGACCGGGTTGTGGCAGTAATAGCAGAAGAGAGCCGTCTGCTGGCTGTCGGCCATGACCTCAGCCCCGCAGCTGGAGCAGGTGTACATCTTTGTGTTCTGCTCAAATTCCCCGGAGCCTTGTGCTTCTTGTTGGGTCTGCTGGGCGGCTGCCCCCTGATCCAAGGCCGACTCATTCTTCTCAAAGAGCTTTTTTATCTCCTCCATAGTGAAGGAGCCGCCACAGTATTCACAGGTCAGCCTCTGTGTCTGTGGCGAAAACTTAAGGTCTGCGCTACAGTTGGGGCACTTGTATTCTACAATGTCCATCAGTTCTTCTTTCCCCCGTCCTTCCCAGTCTCTGCCTGGGCGGTCTGGCTTTCCTTGGCAAGCCTCTCAGTCTCAATCTGCTTGAGATTCTTTGTCTGTGACATAAGGGCATTGTAATCCTCTTCCGCAAGAATACCAAGGGCTGCATTGAGCTGCAAGTCATAGTCCAAATCGTAGAGGGGGCTTTTCTGAGTCCTCTGCACCTGATTGCGCACGAGCTTGCGGAGGGTGCGAAGATCCAGCTTGTAGTCTTTCTGGAGCTTCTTGGCGTAGCTCGCTATATCGGCTTCGCTCATATTGGGATGGTCTTCCACATACTTTTCTATCACGTCACTGGACATGAGGTTAGAGAAAGTCTCGCTCTCCTCGTCGGTGAAGTCAGGATAAGGCACTTCCCTGTCCGGGGGAATTCCAACCTTGTCTATGTTCACGTCGGTGGGTGAGTAATATTTGGCGACGGTAATCTTGAATCCATCATTGTTTATGAGCGGGGTTGGAATCTGGACGCTGCCCTTTCCAAAGGAATTCTCGCCGATTAAGTAGGCTCTGTGGGCATCCTTCAGGGCACCCGCAAGAATCTCGCTCGCGCTCGCCGAATATCCGTTTATCATCACGATGACGGGAATCTCGGCGGGAACCTCGGTGTTCCTCTTGGAGGCTGTGTAGACGCTGTTTTCATAAGCTATGCGGCTCTTGGTCGAAACAATAACCCCGTCGTCGATGAACATATCGGCTATGTTATAGGCTGCGGCCAAAAGTCCGCCCCCATTGTTGCGCAAATCCAGTATGACGGACTTGTACTCCCTCCTGTGCTTGTTCAGGGCATCCTTAACCTTGTCGGCGGTAGTGAGGCCAAATTCAGTCAGGCGGATATACAGGCTGTCGCGTATCATTCCATACTTGACGGTAGGGTTTTCTATCAGTGCCCTGACCAATGTACAGTCAAACTCCATCTTCTTGCCGCGCTTTATCGTGACAGTGACAGGTGAGCCGACAGTTCCGCGCAGGCGGTCAAGAACTTCGTTCATCGTCAGCGTAGAAGTGTCAGTGCCGTCAATCTTTACGATGTAGTCTCCCGGCTGAATTCCAGCCCTTGCACCCGGGGAGTCGTCTATGGGCTGGGCAACTTCCACATAAGCGGGCTTGTCCGGCTTGTTCTCCGTGGGCTTGGTGATGGAAAGCCCGACACCACCGAAAGTTCCTACTGTCGTGTCAGAAAGGCTTCTCCAGTCATTCTTGGACAGGTACTGGGAATAGGGGTCGTCCAAGGCCTCTATCATTCCCTTTAGGGCACCCTCATACAGCTTTTCCGCGTCAACTTCATCAACGTAGTTCTGCTGGATGTAATAATAGAGGGAGTTGATAATCTCCAGATACTGCCTGTCCTGCTGAGCCTTTTGGTCAGCGGTCAGGGCTTCCGACTGTGCAAAGCACTGGGAGGCCATGATAGAGATGACAGCGTAGAAGAATACGAACGACAGAGCCTTCTTAAGGCCGTGTACAGATGATTTTGCCTTTTCCATGCCTATAAAATATCCTTATTCCCAAAGAATTACAAATAGTAAGAATTTGTTTAGAAACCTCGAAAAATTGCGCTTTGCCTTGAGGCTATGCTGATGGTTCCGAGGTGCCCTTTATTTATCGTCAATACTGGATAAACACTGAAATGGGAACATCAGCAGCCGGCTTATGGGCTCCGCCGGGGCGGCTTAGAGGCTGCCCGCTTGGGCGACTTACGGGCTGCCCGCCGGGGCTTCTAAAAAGGCTATCCGCTTGGGCGACTTACGGGCTACCGCCAGTCCTACAAGTCAGGGTAGCCCGTCTGTCTTTTTTGTTCAGCCTTCCTTTCCGTCCAGCTTTCCCTTGTGCTTGAGCATTACGTAGATTGCAATGCAGATTAACGAGGACAGGAGGGAACCTGCCGGGGCTGCCAGACCCATTTCGTATAAGGTCTGGGGGAATAGCTTGGATGCAAAATACGCCCCAGGAATCCTGACCAGCAGTATAGACGTGATGTTGTGGATAAAGGACAACATTGACATTCCCATCGCAGAAAAGAAGCCTGAGAAAGGAAAGTGGATTCCGGCAAAGATGCAGTCCAGAACGTAAGTCCTGAGGTATTGCTCTCCCAGTCGGATAACCTCGCTGTCACTTGTAAACATGGACAGGAAAGGCTTTGAGGCAAACTGGAAGATGACCGAAAACACAAATCCAATGCCGGCTGAGATTGCAGTGCCGTAAAGCAGGGTCTTTCTTGCCCTGACATAGCTCTTTGCCCCGATGTTCTGGGTGGCAATGGCGGAGACGGAAGAAAGCATGGATGAGGGAATCAGGAACAGGAAGCAGATGATTTTCTCCACAATGCCGACGGCTGCTGCCACCGTCACGCCCCTCCTGTTGGCTATGACCGTAATCAGAAGGAACGAGACCTGCACAAAGCCGTCCTGTATTGCAATGGGAAAACCTATGGAGAGCATTCCCTTGAACAGGGTCGGCTCCATTTCCAAGTCCTTCCTTGTCACTTTGACACCCAGGTGCAGCTTTTTGGTCGCGATTAGTGCGGTGGCGACGCTTACAGCCTGTGCCAGCACCGTGCCCAGAGCCGCTCCTGTTGCCCCCATGCCCATAGCCCCCATAAAGAGGTAGTCCAAGGCGATGTTGACCGCACATGCGACAGCGATAAAAAACATGGGGCTTTTGGAGTCTCCCATCCCGCGGAAAACGGAGCTTAACACGTTGTAGGCGATGATAAAAGGGATGCCCGCGAAACAAACTGCAAGATACCGGCGGGTTTCCAGCACGGACTCTGGCGGAGTGGACATAAGATAGACGATGGGGGATTTAAAAATCAGCAGGAGGGCTGTCAGTAAAATGGCTACACCTGCGAACAAGGTCACCGTGTTACCGATAAGGCGGGCCATGCCCCTGTCGTCCCCGGCACCCACGGCACGGCTTATCATTACCGTGCTGCCCATCGCCAGACCCACGATAATCACAGTCACCATGTGCATCAGCTGGCTTCCTATGGCGATTGCCGAGATTACGTCCGCCCCGTTGAACTGACCGGCTATATACAGGTCTGCCATACCATAGAGGGTTTGCAGGAAGTAGGCAAAAAGATATGGCAGGGAAAAGCTTATTATGTTGGAGGCTATGCCCCCTTCGGTCAGTTTACGCACCATGCGTGAAAGACTAGCACAAAGGGAGCTAATTCGCAATAGCCGCTATCTTGTGTTTTTGAGGGTTTCTCGCACGGCACCGGGACAGCTTATCATCAGGCTAAAGAAGACTTTCACCTGTTCAGCAAGCCCGGATTCTTCCAAATCCACGCCAAAGATGTCCGCCCTGTGCAGCAGCGGCTCCACGGACTTGACGGCATCCTCGCCATTGCAGCCGAGGGTGAGCCCCTTAACGTAGCTCCGCGCCTCGTCCAGCAGGGGGTCGGGGCTTGGCTCAAAGGTCCTGCCCTCATCGTCCACGGCCATCAGGTATCTAAGCCAGAGGGCGAATGTAAGGGGAACAACCCGTAGGCTGCCCACGTCCAAGTCCTTCCGCGCAAGATATCCCTTTATGGTCTCGCCAAACCTTATGGGGATTTTCTGGCTCGTGTCACAGGCAATCCTCTGGGGGCTGTCAGGCAGGAACGGATTGGGGATTCGGACGTTCACCACTTCGTCTATGAAGTCGCGCGGGCTGATGATACCGGGGTCTGTCACGACAGGAAGCCCCTCGTCGTATCCCAGTCGTTTGACCAGGCGCAGAAGGTCTTTGTCCTTCATCTCGTCGGCTATCAGAGTGTATCCGAGCAGGCAGCCGGACAGGGCCAGGAAGGTATGCAGGGGGTTCAGGCAGGTGCAGACTTTCATCTTTTCAACCTTGTCCACGGTTTCCCGGTTGGTTAAGTATATCCCTGCCTTCTCAAGTGCAGGCCTGCCGTTGGGGAAGGCATCCTCCATGACCAGGTACTGACATTCCTCCGCGTTGACAAAGGGCGCAACGTAAGTCTTGGTGCTTGTGACAATGCTCTCCAGCCCTTCCAGACCGTCATCAGCAAGAGTTTTCTCTATCTTTGCATCGGGGCGGGGGGTGATTTTGTCTATCATCGTCCAAGGAAAGCTCACCTTGCTCCTGTCGTTGACGTAGGAAAGGAAGCCCGGCTTGCACACGCCGAGTCTTTCCCACTCGCTGGCAAAACCGTTTACCGCCGCATGGAGCTTGTCGCCGTTGTGCGAGCAGTTGTCCATGTTGACCATCGCGACAGGAAGCTGCCCGTGCAGGAACCTTTCATGCAGCAGGGTGGCAATCTTGCCCATGTAGGATTTAGGCAGCACGGGGCCTGCGGCAAAATCTTCTTGTACGCCGGGCATGGGGGAACCCGATGCGTTCCTGAGCAGATAGCCTTTCTCGGTAATCGTGAACGAGACTATCTGCAAGGAAGGGGTGCGGAAAACCTCCAGCAGACGTGCCCAGTCCTTCTCATTGTCGGAGTCGGCGGTGAGGGATTCCACAACGGAGCCTATTACTGACTTTTTGATAGAACCGTCGGATTTGAGCGTGACCAGGATGGAAAGGTTGTCGTGCGGGCGGTATACCCCTTCCACCAAGGAGCTGTCACGTCCACCCACGGCGATGATGCCCTTGTCCGCCAGCCCCCTGTCAATCATGTCCTGAACCACGGGGGAAATGAATGAGCGGAAGATGTTCCCCGCGCCAAAGTGAATCCAGTTCGGCTCAGCCCTGGTGGACTCTCCCAGCTTGTCTATGTCAAAGCTTGGCAACGTCCAGGCCTTGGACTGCCAGTCCGGGGATTTTATTCCTTCTCTTGTAAGTGTCATAGGCACCTCAATAAAATTAAGAATTAAGAATTAAGAATTTTCCCTCTCTTAATTCTGCATTATTAATTCTGCATTATTTATACAATTCCGTTCCGCTGCGGTCTATGGTCTTCTCGCAGGCTTCCCACAGGCCCTGAAGGTAGGTCGCTCCCAGCGCACGGTCATACAGCCCGTAGCCGGGCATTGCCTTCTCGTCCCATATCATGCGGCCGTGGTCTGGTCGGATAACGCCGTCAAAGCCTGTCTCGTACAGCGTGCGGACAATCTTGAACATATCGAAAGTTCCCTCGCTGGACAGGTGCGCCGACTCCTGGAAGTCCTGTACCGGGTCATCAATCGGCGTGTTGAACTTGAGGTTGCGTATATGGGCAAAGTGGATGCGGCCTTTCGCCGCCTTGATCATCTCGCACAGGTTGTTCTTGCGGTTGGTGCCGTAGCTGCCGGTACAGAAGGTCAGCCCGTTGTGTGGATTGTCCACTGCCTTGAGCATACGGACGACGTTCTCCTGGCAGGTGATGATGCGGGGCAGTCCGAACACCGGCCAGGCGGGGTCGTCGGGGTGTATCGCCATGTCTATGCCGTACTTGTCGCAGACCGGCATTATGGCCTTCAGGAAGTACACGAGGTTGTCAAAGAGCTTTTCGCTCGTCACTCCCTTGTACATGGCGAACAGCTCCTTGACCCGCGCCATGCGCTCAGGCTCCCAGCCCGGCAGGACAAAGCCGCCGGAGTCCTTGTCTATGGAAGAGAACATTTCCTCCGGTTTTATGGAGTCAACGACCTTGGAGTTGTAAGCCAGGACAGTGGAACCGTCCTCACATACGCGCGCCAGCTCACTGCGCGTCCAGTCAAACACAGGCATAAAGTTGT
>JAFTEK010000050.1 GCA_017453705.1 Treponema sp. | reverse complement strand
GTCCTGCCAGCGGCTCTTGAGCGCTGCCATAAAGACTTCATCTTGGAGCAGCCTCTCATACCAGGAGGCCTGGGAAGTTATATATCCGTCCGCCTTGCTGCAGCCCGCTGCGTCAGTGTTGCCGCATGACAGGTCAAAATCCCAGACCGGCCCCATAAAGAAGCAGTCTCTGGGGGCATCGTAGTAGATAAAGCATGAGGCCTGGAAGCGTGAGTCATGGTTTTTTGTGAACTCGTTCACAAGATACCAGTCCACAAGTGAGTCCAGGTTAAAATATCTGGTCCAGTCACCCTTAGTCTCCCCAAAAAGGTATTTTTCCCTCTCGTTAACAAAGTCCTTTATTGCAAAGAACTCATCCCAGCTGTATTCCACCCCGTCCGTATCTACTATGTTGAACAGGACTCCGTGCTCGCTTGTAAAGCTGAGCCTTTCGTTTATGTGCTCGTCAATCTTGAACAGGATGCTGCCGTCTGCGGGGGATATGTCAACCCTTTCCGGGGCAATCTCGATTTTCTCCTGGAGTCCGTAAAGTCCTGCGTATTTGCCGTTTAGAATGAGGGTGACAAACTTTTGGCTAGGAGTCCAGGCAAATCTGTTCCACACTTTGTGGGCAAGGAAGAAAGCGTATTCATCACGCAAAAAGCTTTTGTCTGTTGCGCTGGACTTGAGCACCCAGCGCCTGGCCTTGCCCAGTCCTAGCAGGGCTTCCTCGTTGTCAAGCTTGAGCAGGTAAGGTTTTTTGTTAGTGTCTATTGTATTCCATGTGGAATTCCCGCGCCCCCTTATTTTGCAAGCTCCCGACCAATGGCTGTCGCCGTAGTCCAATGAGTAAACTGCGTCCAGATAGTCTTTTTTTGATTTTATCTGTTTGCCATAAGTGTTCACATTGAGTATTGGAAGGCCAAGGTTCTTGTAGTCCTGCTCTCTTATGCCGGAATAAAAGGCGGCGAAAGCAAAGAAAGCGGAGCTTGCCAATGCGAGCAGGAGCGTGAGGAGTCCTATGGGGCTGTGGCGGCGGATTCTCATTCGGCCTCGTATTCAGCCGTGCTCATAAGCAGGCAGTGCAGGGGGGACAGCCCCTTTAGCACAAGTTCCGTTGCGGCCTCTTTTTCTTTCGTGAAGCCTGAGCATGCGTCTGTCAGATATACCAGCTTGCATCCCATGTCTATAAGGTCTATAGCCGTGAAAAGGACGCAACATTCTGCGACCACTCCCGTCAGCACGACCCTTCCTGCCCAGCGTGCGGCATCCCTGAGCATGGGTATGCTCATTGACGAGTAGACTGACTTGTTGTAGACCTGATGCCTCATTGCCAGTGTCTCCAGCTCCGGAAGCAGCCTGTTCATCCAGTCGTTGGAGTTAATGTCCTTGTACAGGATGTTGTAGTCCTTCCATGTTCCGTATGGGTCTCGCGGAGGCATGAACTTAGTGATGGCAATGTCCACGGCCTTGTCGCTCTCCTCTACTTTATTGCACAGGCCAAGGATTCTCCTGCTTGCTCCCTCTGTGTCCAGACAGGCCCAAGGCTGTCCTTTTGTGTAGACATTCTGCATGTCAGTGACCAGTATCAGGTCTCCGTCCTTCATTTATGCTGCGCCTCCGTCCATGCTGTCTGCTTTGCGTATCATGCTGGTTTCCCAGCGAAGCAGAGACCTCTCAGCAGACGGATCGTTTCCTTTTACATCGCACATAATCCTGAACACCGGCTCGGTTCCGCTAGGCCTCATCCAGATGAAAGCCTTTGTGATTCCGTCTTTGTCCAGAAAACGGATTTTTAGCCCGCCTTTTCCGTTGTTCCAGTCAGAGGTATTCTTATGCTCTTCCGTTCCGTTTGTTGTGTCCGCCTCGTAGGAGTCAAAGCCGTATATGGACTCAAGTTCATCCCTCTTGGAAACCCATTCATCCTCGAACACCTTCTTGAATCTCTCTTTTAAAAGCCCCTTGTCCTCTGTTTTTACCTGAAGTATGGCCCGGCTTTCACTGACCCCGGTTGTAGTGTACTGTGGCAAAGTCTCAAGCACATCAGACAGGCTAAAGTCATCGTTATACCTGTATTCCTGCCCTGACTTCTCGCACCATATATGGAAAAGCCCTTTTTTCAGCCTTCCTTCATTGTCCTTCTTGTCCCGTATGGTCAGGAGTTTGACTATGGCAAAGAGGGTGGCCAGGGGATCGCGTACCCTTGATGGGTGGGTTATGTTCCCCCCGTTGCTTCCTTCGCCGAGTATCCTGACGCTGTAACCTTCATCACGCTTGCCCTGGGCAAGGTGCACCACATTTGCCTCTCCGACTTCGGCACGGAACAATTTTATGCCAAGCTTGGAGCATATCTCATCAATCCGCATGGAAGTAGGGCAGTTGACAGCGACCGCCCTGGGGCCGCATCCTGACATTATTTTGCGAAACAGGCCCCTTGCCTTAAAGTTCTCTTCCTTCCATATTCCGTATGTACTCTCGGCCATGACGCATAGGGCAAATACTTCCTGGGCTGGAAGGGGGCGGGCTGTTTTCTCGTCCTTGTCCTCTCCGCCTTTCTCGTCCCAAAACACTATGTTGCCCCTGTCCCCGTCGCAGTCCGGCATATATCCCAGAAGGACGCTTGTGTCCCCTGATTCCTGCATCTGGTTTATTTTTTCGGCGCAGTGAACTAAGTTCTCTGGCTCAGGGATTATCGCGTGGACGATTTCTCCCGGCTTGTCGTTAAAGGTTTCGAGCTTGATGCCGAATGATTCGACCAAGCCCCGGTCTATTGAGCAGCTGCGGGCCGATCCGTTCATGTCGGCCACTACAGTCATGGGGCGACTTTTTATGGACTCCCTTATAATGCCAAAGATTTTTTCCTGCTCGTCCGTGTCAGCGGTTCCCGATATTATCTGCCTTACAAAGGAGCTGTATTCTTTAAGGGCTTCCTCTTTGTATTGGGGGGAAGTCGTGTAAACTTGCTCCAGGGACTCGTCGTGTACACGAGATAGGATTTCCCAGGCATGGGCTTCGTTCTCCAGTATGGAACAGTTTTTCTCGAACATCTCTATGAGGTGCCTGCTTTCCTCTGCGGGTAGAACACCTCCGTCCGACATTCCGAATTTAATTCCGTTATGTCCTATGGGGTTGTGGCTGGCGGATATGTATATGAATGCGTGTGCGCTCTTTGCGTATGCCATTATTTCCGGGGCCGCCACAATGCCTGCGTAGCGGACTTTGATGCCGGAGTAGAGCAGGGATTTCATCAAGGACTTGGCTATCTCATCCCCGGTCGGCCTTGTGTCACGCCCTACGATTACGACAGGCGTGCTGTCAAGGCCTTTTTCCAGCAGGAATTCAGCGAAGGTTTCCCCTATAAGTATAGAAATGAGCGTGTTCGCCTTCCCGATGGAGGGGCTTGAGTCCTCTTCATCCCCGCTTGCAGTGAATACCTTCCGCCAGCCGGAGGCTGACAGGATCATGTTGTGGTGCATATCTATTCCTTGTTTCTGTTGTAAGACTCTGGCAGTCCGTCAAAGCAGTTGAGTATCTTTACGACTTGGGCTGACGGATGCAACTTGCTTTCTGTTCTGTAGTAGCCCAGTCCTTTTTCTACGTCTCTCTCACAGCCTTCTCCCTCTATGAGCATTGTGCCTATTGTAGCATAGAGGTTTTCGTTTCCGTTAAGCTCCGCCGCATTGTACCAAAGGAATGCGCTCGCGTAGTTCTTGGCGACGCCCTTTCCGTAATAGTAACAATTGCCAATTTTTTCCATGGCCTCTACTTTATCCAGCTTGGCGGCCATCAGGTAGTATTTGGCGGCTAGCTCGGCGGAGCCGTTCACAAGGGTTCCTGCTTCGTCATAGGCTTCCGCGAGTGTGTATAGCGTGTCTGCGTCCTCTGCGTTGATAGAAACATCCCTCTTTGCCCTGTTTATGGTTTCATTCACGGTTGTGGAAGAGAGGGACAGCTTGTCACCGTAATATTTCTCGATGTACAGCCTCTGGTCTTTTGCTGCGTTTAAGCCTGCGTCTTCTGCGAATATCGCCAGCCTGTAGGCCTCGTCCAGACTGCTGTAGTCACCGTCGAATGTCACTGAGATATCGGATATACGTTGTTTAACCAAGGCTAGGTAGGATTCTATATATCCGTATTTGACAGCGGCAATCAGTGATTCTTTTATGTCGGTCTGACCGGAAAGCCATATCAGGAGTGAGAAAGATAGATAGTAGCTGTACTCGTCTTCCGCCATGCATCCGCTCATGACAAATTCCTTCTGCTCAGCCTCATCCCTGGCGGTAACGGCCAGCCAGCCCCATGCCTCGCCGTAGTTCAAGTTTGCGGCTGCTTCAAAGCTCTCCCTTGCATCCTTCGGTTTTTTCCTGGTTCCGTAGCCGTATTGCTGGCAGCGCCCCTGACACACAAGGGCGGGGGCGTATTCTGGATCTGAGCTCAACACCTCCTGTATTATCTTCCAAGCTCCAACAACATCCCTTTCAGGCCTGACGGCAGCAGATTTCATATCGTACTTGCTTGCCGCTTCATTGTCCTCCAGCAAAAGCCATGCGTACCATGTTTTTTCGAATTTACCACCGGATTCTGCCCTGGACTTGAACCACTTCATGGCCTCGTTCTTGGTGGCGGCTTTTAAAAGCTCGGTGTTCTTGACGACTTCTTTTTTTTCGCTGAAGTCTTTGTCATCCCTTGAGCGGAGCCAGTAGTCCACATCGTTCTTGAACCTTCCGCCCTGTAGGACTTGGGCGAATATGTCATCAAGTTCCGAGACGGCTTTCGCGGTCTTTCCTTCGTTGAGGGGGAATTTGTTGGCTGTATTCAAAGCCTGCCTGTAGAAGTTCATGCTGGAAGGCTTGCCCTCATTGAGGGTTGCAAGAATGAACTGGCAGTATGAGCTGCCCTTTTTTGCCCCTTCCGTCAGCCAGGCTATGCCATCTTTTCCGCTTTCAGGAGTTTCACGCCCGTAGTAGAACTGCCCCAGCTCCAGGCATACGCTCTCGTCCGCGTCATTTTCAGAATCCTCGTACCAGACCCTCATCTTCTCCATTTTTTCAAACAGAGCTTCTTTTTCTTCGTAGAGGGTGTCACGGTACTTATAATAATAGAAAGATGCCATGTTTTTGTCGGTTGTGCCAAAATAGCCCTCGCGGTATATTGCGGCAAGGGCTGCGAAACCACGCGGCTCTCCGTACATCGCGGCATTCATGTAGTATTCCAGTGCTTTGTCCTGGTTGTGGAAAGGGTTGGACTGCTTTAGGCAAAGCGGAGTCGAGTATTCTGTCTGGGCAGGAACCGTCCCCGCGTAGAAATCACCAGGCAGCATCGCGCTCTTTGCATGGTACAGGGCTTCCGCTTGTTCCAGCAGCACGGAGGCTGTCTCCAGCAGCTCGGCGGCCGTGTCATCAGTTACGTTTCCGCGTCCCAGCGCGAGTATGTCCTGGGCTGCCATGTAATAGGCTTCGGAGACGTTGAAGGCCATTGCCTTGTCAAGGTGTTTCTTGCGTTCTGCTCCGCTGGTCGTTCTGGCAAGGATGATGAAAGACTCCGGGAATTCTTCCTTTGCCGCGGCCTCGTACAGCTTTTTGCTGGACAGCTTGGCTGTTTCCTTGTCTGCCCAGCAGTTCTCTATTTCCTCTGCGATAAGCAGGTTGCCTCCGGCAAAGCCTGCCTTGTATGCTTTCTCAGCATATTCCCGGGACAGGGCAAAGTTCTTCATTACTCCGCAGCCTGTGCTCAGGCATTTTGCGATTACGTAGTTGGCATAGGGGATAAATGCTGCGTACTCATCGTAAAGGCCTTCGGAAATATCCATGTACCAGAGGTAGGAGCTTTCCGCCGTTCCGTAAATATCCCTCATGCCGGGCGCGTAGGTGTTCATCAGCATAAGGTCGCTGTGCCTGGACAGAAACTGGCCGAAGTACCAGTTGTCCAGCGGGTAGAACTCTATCTCGGCTGACAAGGCGGCATCGTGTTTCTGTTTTTCAAGGAAAAAATCCTCTGTGTTGGCGTTGTTCGCAGCCATGTTTACAGCCGACCTGGCGGACAGGGGGAGGGCTGACAGCATGACAAAAGCCAGTAATATATATGCTTTCTTAGATTTACATTTCATATCCCCATTGTAAAGCATAATTCCTTTATAATCAATTGGAAAATTCAGGGCGGGCAATTTCTGGCAGAAAACTGGGGAATTTACCTTTGCAGGTTACCGGGCGGGCATTTCTTCAGACAAGCTTAAAATCTGCCTTTCCCTGTGCGCTTTGGCGTCTTTTCAAGGGCTTGAGCGTCCTGCCGGCGGCTTCTTCTTTCTCCGATAGGAACTGGCGCACGAGGGCTTTCTGGGCACTATGCACTGTCCGGCTCTTTTGGGCTGGGGCAGGAGTCCATAGCCATACAAACGCGGATTTGTCGGGTTATCGGGGAAGCGGACTTGGGCGTGGAAAACCGGAGTTTGCCGGGGGAAACACATGAAAATAGTAGCAATAAATCAGCCTCATTTTCTTTTTTATAGGACTTATACCCCTTCCCCAACGTACGTAGAAAGTGCTATTTTTAGTGCATTTGCAAAAATT
>JAFTEK010000006.1 GCA_017453705.1 Treponema sp. | reverse complement strand
GAAATCTACAAGCAGCAGATTCCTGCCATCACCTCCGTTGACAAGGAAGGCTGGCTCAAGGAAGTCAAGGACATCCGCGAGAACCACTATCCCAAGTTCGGCAAGCACCTCCCCAAGGAACTCAGTGCTTGTTTGGACGACCTCGAAAAGCGCCTGAACGCCTAGATTGCGTCTGTGAGTTTCCGCGCAAGCGGGAACTCGGGAAGCTTGCCGCAAGGCAAGCGACAGGCTCAACGCTTAGATTTCGTCTGCGAGTTTCCGTGCAAGCGGGAACTCGGGAAGTTGGTCTCTAGACCAGCGACATGACTAAAAGCCCGCCTAGGGAAACCCGGACGGGCTTTTTTGTTGACATAGCAAAATACTTGTTCTATCATTTAAGCTGTGAAATCGCATGTTTCGATATACGAAAAGCTTTTGGAATATCAGGACACGGAATACAGGGACTTTCAAGCTAGGCTTGTTCCAAATATCCCCAAGGATACACTGATTGGTGTGCGTACACCGGCAATGAGGCAGCTTGCAAAAAGCCTTGTTGGAACACAGGAGGGCGCGGCTTTTCTTGAGAGCCTGCCTCATAAATATTATGAGGAGAACCTTGTGCATTTTTTTATGCTCTCAATGATAAAAGACTTTGATGACTGTGTTGATGCGATAGACCGCTTTCTGCCCTACGTTGACTGTTGGCCCGTGAGCGATCAGGCCAGCCCCAAGGTTTTTAAGAAAAAACACGATGAGCTTCTCCCCCATATAAAGAAATGGATTTCCTCAACTCATGTATATACAGCAAGGTTTGGAATAAGGATGTTGATGAACGAATTCTTGGATTATGACTTTAAAGAGGAGTATCTGGAACTTGTTGCATCCAAGAGTGGAGATGATTATTACCTTAAGATGATGGTTGCCTGGTACTTTGCCACGGCTCTTGCCAAGCAATATGATGCGACTATTCCATACATAGAACAGCACCGTCTGGAAGACTGGACTCACGGCAAGGCAGTCCAGAAGGCTTTGGAAAGCTTCCGCGTCTGCGAGGAGCACAAGGAGTATCTTAGAAATCTTAGGTAGTCTGCCTTCCCGATAAAATCAAACGGACATGACGGCTTTTGCAAGCTGATCCGCACAAGATGTCGGACGGTTGCCACAGGTGTTCCCGCCGAGCTTGACTGCAATTTCCTCTGCTTTCATCCCATTGACAAGCTTGGATACTGCCTTTAGGTTTCCGTTGCAACCTTTTGTGAAAACAACGTTCGTTATGATACCATTCTCGTCTTTGTCAAACTGAATTTGAGTTGAGCAGGTTCCCTCTGTCTTGTATGTATATGTCATCTTGTTGCTCCAATGATTTGAGCCAGTTGCAAAAGTCGGTTACTTTTGCAACTGCCTAATTTGCCTATCCCTATTGTACTCAGTAAACAGAAAAAAGCAATAACGCAGGTAGCAGAGTAAACAAGAAAATATGCCCCCTTTCACAGTGGTGTGATTCGTGCTATAATTACCTCATGCTTGAGGTAAAACATATAGAGGTCTTTGGTTTGAACCGGGCCATAAATGCCATAAACAACTCCTTCAATGTGGGGGAAATAGATACAACAGAGCCTGTTACAGAAAAGCGTGAGAAAGTCGCCCTTGCGCTGGGTAAAAATATGGATGCCCACCAGTCACATGACGCATATCTGAAGGGAATACTCGTAACGTTTGACATGAAGCATCATGGGGTGGTCATGCCGGAGTTCCAGCGTTACCACTTTGCGGACATAATCATGAGCCAGTCCACCGTTCACTCGCTGGAGAAATTCATCTCAGGGGAAGCAGACCCCTACAGCAAGTACGTCACGCAGGAAAGCAAGGAGCAGGTGAAACGCCTGTATCAGGCATGGCTGGACTCAGGAAAAAGCTATGAGGCATATATGGTTCTAAGGCACAACCTGCCCCAGGGCTTTGAGATGTGGGCGACCATAACGACAAACTACCTGCAGCTCAAGACTATCTGCATCCAGCGGCACAATCACAGGAACAGGGAGGACTGGGATGCCTTCATCCGTGCCTGCTACTCTATGCCCCGCTTTAGGGAGCTGACCGGCCTTGGCGATTCCAAGTGGGATATTTAGCGAAACAGGACACCCATAATCACCGGGAACAGGCAGATTCCAGTATTGCGATAAGAGGGGCATAATCCCTGCGGACTGTCGCAGGGGCGGTGCGAAGGAGTTTCTTCCTTTCCATGTGGAAAAGCCTGTCTTTGCCAGCAACAGGCATATAGCGGACGGAAGACTGGGTATAGTAGTGCTCGATGCAGCCCAGGGGCAGGATAAAGACACCTGCGGCAGATGAGGCGGCAAGAATCAAGTTGAACAGGTTTCTCACCTTGGGCAGGGCATCTGCGACAGTCGTGCTCAAGTGCCGCTCCAGTTGTTCTTGTAGCTCACCTTCCGTCATGACGCCCTGCAGGACTACGGTTTTAAATGTATCCACATTCTCTGCCCTGGAGTGTTTCTGATCCAGGGCATCCAGTTTTTCCACAAGGAGGGCTATCTCGTTTTCCAACGGCCCAGAAGTTTGCTCAGAGTCCCCGGTGCTTCCTGGAACAGCACAGAGGGCTCTGCCAATGACTGCAAGGTAACGCTCCAGACGTACAATCAACTTTTCAAGTGTTATTTTTGTCCCCAGTTCCCGCTCTGTGAAAATGAGCCTGTAAAATGGCATCTGCCGCTCTTCCTGACGTTCAAGCCACAGCTGTGAACGCGGATCAGAACAAAAGACATCCCGGAGCTTTCCACCAAAAAGTGAGTCCAAGTCAGTGATTATGCGGCTGTCCGTACCCAACAGGGCACATATCTTGCAGAATACCCCTAGTTCGTCTTTACCGCCTACGTCTATAATCCCAGTTCCTGCTACTGGCAAATCATCACTGACATAAGGAAGAAGACTTGTAAACACCTGCTGGTCGGTGTAGCCTTCGACAAAAATCTGCTTGTCTGAGAAAAAGAACTGCTTGTGATAGCTGTTGAACCTGGGAAGAAAACGGGCGAGCAAATCTTCATCACGCCGCCCCAATGCTTCTATATGAGTCGGTTCCCTGTTGGTATGGCAGACAAGGACTCCAAAAAGTTCTTCAGGGAAACGCAAGTCAATGAAAAAGGGAGAGTGGGTAATGATAAAATACATCCGCTTTGGATGGCGGGCAGACACACGCCTTAGCTCCTCGGCGAAAAACTGCTGAAACTGTGGGTGCAGGTGCAGCTCAGGCTCGTCAAAGACAAGACAGCTGTTACCTGTGTTTGCATACAAGGCACAAAGGAGCGTTATAATCTCCCTGAGTCCATGACACTCAACTTCCTCAAGGTTGTATTCCACGTTCCAAGCCCTGTTCACTACGACGGGTATGTAAGAGCCGTCTTCCCCCTGCTTGAACACGATGGTCTTGCCAAACATACTGGAGAGCACCGCCTGTATCTTTTGACGGACAGCCTCGTTGCCCTGTACGATAGAAAGGGCTGTCTTTGACTCGTCTTCATCCGCGCGAAAGAACTTGATGGAATATCCAGAGCTGGCGAATTCTTTTGCAATGGCTTCCACAAGCAAGCTCTTGCCAGAACCATTGGGACCAACCACGAGATTGATGTTAGGCCAGTCATATTTCTTGAAAACTGCCCTGCCCCACAGGAAGGGCAGCTTGACCTTTACAGGAACATGCAGCATCTTTAGCCTCGTATATGCCTGAAAATAAGGGAGGTGTTTATTCCCCCGAAGGCAAAATTGTTGGACATTACATATTCTGAGTCAAGCTCCAGACCTTCACCAATTATATATCCAAGGGGTGCGCACTGTGGATCCACAGTGGAAAGATTCAGGTTTGGATGAAACCAACATTCGTTCATCATATTTATGCTTAGCCATGCCTCTATGCTTCCACAGGCTCCCAGCGTATGTCCTATGTAGCTCTTGCTGGAACTCACAGGCACAGCTCTTGGAAAGACTTTGTATGTGGCGTTGGACTCCGCTATATCTCCGGTAACGGTGGAAGTTCCATGTGCGTTTATGTAGGCTATATCCTCCTGTCCTATTCCTGCGCTCTCCAGCGCAAGTTCCATAGAGCGTGCCATGGTGTCGGGATTTGGGTTTGTTATGTGTGTTCCGTCCGCATTTGTGCCAAATCCGACAACTTCCGCAAAAATCTTCGCACCTCTTGCAACGGCATGTTCCATGTCTTCCAGAATCAAAGTCCCGGCTCCTTCCCCTATGACAAGACCATCCCTGTCCTTGTCAAAAGGTTTGGGCTCCTTTTCAGGATTGTCGTTCTTGTAAGCCGCAGCCCCAAGGGCATCAAAAACAGCGGCATCTGGCGGAACAAGTTCTTCTGCCCCGCCCGCAATCATTATGTCCTGAAGGCCTGCAGCTATTGTCTCATAAGCAAATCCTATCGCCTGACTGCCTGATGTACAGGCGGAATTCGTTGTAATCATCCGCCCTTTGAGAGAGTAAAAGACGCTGAGGTTGCAAAGGCATGTCTGAGGCATCCCTTTTATGTAAGTCTGGGAGTTAATCTTTGATGAGCTGTTGTCCAGTTCCATGGAATACAGCTCCACGATGGATTCAGTGCTCCCCATACAAGAGCCGTATGCTATTCCGGTTCTTCCATTGTGAAGCTCATCCAGAACATCACCGTCCTCTTTCTTGAGACCTGCCATTTCAAGCGCGGCTTCCGTGGCTTCGAGTGAAAGCCTTGCAACCCTTCCCATACCCCTTATCTTTTTGCGGGGGTATTCGTGAAACTCTCCCTCGTATGGACAGGCAAGCCTTGTGTTCATACGCTCATATTTATCCCAGTCCTTTATGTACTTGATAAAGTTCTTTCTGGCCTTGAGGTTCTCAAAGGCTGTATTCCAGTCACGGCCCAGTGCACTGAGCATCCCGCCGCCAGTGACAACGACCCGTCTCCTGCCGTCCTGCCTTTTGAATTCCGATGTGTTCATATTATACCCCCATTGACGGATATGACCTGCCGTGTGATATATCCGGCGGACTCGGACAAAAGAAAAATCGCAAGTGCAGCCACTTCATCAGGCTGTCCCAGCCGTCTCATTGGAACCGCTTTCAGAATCTCATCGAGCGGTGCGTCCTTTATCATATCCGTTTCAATTATGCCGGGAGCAATTGCATTCACGGTGATGCTCCGGCTTGCAAGTTCCACGGCGAGGGCTTTTGCCGCCCCGATGAGACCTGCCTTGGATGCAGAATAATTTGTCTGTCCTCGGTTTCCCATTATCCCGCTAACAGAGGAAATGACGATAATCCTTCCTCGCTTCTTACGGCACATGGGCATGGTAAGTGGCTGCACTACGTTGAAAAAACCATCCAGGTTCGTGTGCACCACATAATCCCAATCTTCACCGCTAAGTCCTGGAAAAGTATTGTCCCTTGTGACACCGGCGTTACTGACTATTCCCCACAGTGCACCATGTTTTTCTGTCATCTTGTCCAATGCCTGTCTACAGGCATCCCTGTCACACACGTCAAATTGAACAAGCTCCCCTTGGCCTCCTGCGGACTTTATGAGGGTCATAGTCTCCTCCGCACGGTCAAGGCTTCTTCCGTAATGGGCTATCACGTAGTAGCCTTCTTTCGCTGCTGCGACAGCGACAGCTCTGCCTATACCGCCACTCGCCCCTGTCACAAGAACTTTTTTGCAATTGCCATCATCTATCTGCATATATTTACTCCATCTTGCTAAAGAATGATTGCATATCATCAATACCCATTACTGTTATTGATGACTGCGCCAACAGCTTGTCAGAGCCACGTTCGTACATTTTACAGTCGTAACGGCATACATTTTCCACCCTGTAGCCCTCACATATCTTAATCTCTACAGTCTTGCCAAGAGCTATGCAGGCTGTGCTGGATCTAAAGCCACTCACGCTGAGTATGACACCGGGAGCCGCTTCTTCTGCCTTTCCGTGGGCAACCAGCTGTATGGTGCACAGGGCAGAAATTCCCTGTGCCATCATCTCAAATCCAGCCCAAGTTGGGACTCCACCTAGATTTTCGTCATAAAGGATACAATCCTTGCTTATGTCATACTCCGCGACAATGCTGTTGCTTTGGACATCATGTGCTGTCACCCTGCTTAGAAGAAACATCTTACCCCTGTGGGGAACGAATGACAAGAGCTCATCCGTGGAAATAAACTGAGGCACATCCACTGTTGCGGGGGGGATAGATTCAGGAGGGAGAGTATTCCAAAAGCTGCCGGTTACATTCATCTCTTTTGATGTATCCATCATATCAATCCTTTCCAAAGACCAGCGAAACGTTTACGCCGCCAAATCCAAATGAGTTGCTCATACAATAATGCAATGTCTTTTTTTCTGTAGGTGAAAAGGATGCATCCACTATCTTTATCCTTGGGATATTACTGTCATACTGTCCATCCCAATATTGGGCAGGAAATCTGTTGCGCACAAGGACTTCATGGCAGATAGCGGCTGAAATAGCGCCCGCGGCCCCTAGGGTATGGCCTGTAATGGACTTGCTCGCACTGCATGGAATTTGGCAGCCTAGGGCTTTGCTGACCGCAAGGGCTTCCATCGCATCTCCGGGATGGGTTCCCGTACCATGCAGGTTCACATAATCCAGCTGTCCTGCTTTTATTCCTGCGCTATCAAGTGCTTGCCGCATCGCTTGGACAGCTCCGCTGGCATCTGGATCTGGAGATGTGACATGATAGGCATCCGATGTCTCCCCATAGCCTGCGAGAAAGACGACAGGCTCTCCTGTGAGGAGCTTGTCACGTGAAATGATAAAAAAACAAGCTGCCTCGCCCAGGGTGATGCCCATACGGTTTATGCTAAAGGGGTTTGTGGGTGAGGGGGAGATGCACTCCATTGAAGCAAAGCCCAGTAGCTCCAAGTCTGACACTATGTCAACCCCTCCTACAAGAGCTGCGTCACATATTCCTCCGCTTATCATGTCAGCGGCTCTCGCCATAGCAGTGGAACTGGAGGAACAGGCTGTTGCTATTGCAGTGGCAGGCCCTTCCAGTTTGAGCAGATCCTTGATATATGAAGCAACATAAGAGGCTCCCTGCATATCGAGCTTGTAGTCTTTGGGAAAGGAGCCTGTCTCCAGATACTGCCTGTGTGCTTTGAGCGAAAGTTCGCTGCCATTATCACAGCCCCCGACGAGGACAGCGATTCTCTCCACCCCATACATGGACTTGGCCTTGACAAGACATGAATCAAGGCTCTT
>JAFTEK010000049.1 GCA_017453705.1 Treponema sp. | reverse complement strand
GGAGAACATAGGAACATAGTGCCTGTTCCAAAAGCAAGCAGCTTTTGGAACACGCTCCAGTCACCAGGGCTGAGCTACCTCGAAAAACGAGCAAAGCGCAATTTTTGGAGCTTCCCACTACTCCTGTTTCTCAGGAGTCTTTCGCAACAGGCTGTTGTCCTCTATCTGGGCATCAGGGGCATTCTTCTTGATAGAGTTTATGCCGTTAATGCAGGAAGCTATGGCCTTATAGCCTTCCCCGACTGCTATTATGCGCCCGTTGGACGCAATAAGGCGGAAACGGAATTCCCCGGCCTTATCCTTGTAAACCTCGTATTTAGGGCGGGGAAGCACGGCATATCCCTCAACGGTCTGGTTCTCCACCTCGGCTCCGCAGTTCTTAACTACACTTGCAATCCCGACCTTGCACTTAGGCTTCTGGGTGTAAACCTCGCTGGTGGCAATAACTTCACCGTTCGAAGCCACAAGGTTGAACTTGAACCCATTGTTCTTGGTCCTGCTTATAACGAACTTACCCATAAATATGAAACCTCCACCTAAAAATGTACTGTTCGAGGCAGTTTCAAAAGTGACCGACTTTTGAAACAGACCCTGTTCCTATATTATAAGGCACAAAAGGAATCTTTGCAAATTTTATTTTCGCCAGAGCGCAGCTCCGAGCTTTCGGCCGCAAACCCTGAACGCCGTCCTGCATACCGTCTTAAAACGGCAGCCCTGGCAATCCGAATAAGCATCCACGGAGTTGTATATATCCTCTGATCCTGACCGCGGAGTCATGTCACAGGAGGAGACTTTTTCATAAAAAACCCTGGAATAATTCCTGAAAGCGTCCATCGACGGCTCAAAGGCCTCACGGTCAACGCTTTTACTCCTCCCCTTCTTCTCCATAGGCTGAACGACTATGGTTGCCGAAGAAGCTTTTATGGAAAAAAAAGCGGCTGCGCTTATATCGCCGACCTTGCCGGATTCCTCGCAAAGGGTAACATACATGGGCATCTGGTAGTCCCTGAGAATCCCATCATCGCCGGCGATGCATGAAGCTATGGTCGGGGTCATCCCGCTCTTGTAATCCAAGATTGCAAGGCAGCCAAGATCATTTTTCAGTATACAGTCCAGCTTCCCCTCATAGAGCCATTTCCCCTCCCCTGATTCCGCGAAGAGAATCTTCTCTGCAGCAAAAATTCCCCAGCCGCCAAATGAAAGTTTTTTTTCTTCCTCAGGCCTGCACATGGAATGCAGGCAATCCAACACACCGTGGACGATGGCATCCTTCTGCCTGTGGAAAGCAAGCTTGGAAATAATGCTGTCACGGAAATCCATAGAGTAATCCTCTATGCTGTCCTCAGCAAGAAGGCGAAGCTTCTCACAAATCTCATCCTCCTCATCACCGAAAGTTCCGTCGGCAGCTGTTATTGGCAGACGGCCTTTGCTTGTCATCCGCCAGTTCATGAAAGACTCCAGCAGCTTGTGGTTTATATTCCCCATGTCAAAGGAACCCGTCAAATCCCCTGTAAGATTGTCCTCGTCCAGACGGAGCAGGCGGTTAAAAAGCCAGTGGCTCTGGCAGGGAAAGAAATCCCGCAAATCACTCTGGGAAATGCAAATTCTGGAATCCGAAGATTTAGCGCGTTTCTCAGCCATCAGGGAAAGGATTTTATCCCTCAGAACAGCCTGATTGTCCTCCTCCGGCAAGGGGCTGTTTTCGCCCAGCCATCGCATGGCCTCATCTTTCATCTCCCTGCTAAAGGCAAATCCTTTCTCTTCCCCATCGGAAAGAAGGCAGTCACGCTCAGCAAAGATGAAATCCCCCGAGTCAAGAGAAGGATCGCAGGCAACAGGACGCAAGAATGAATGTGCGATTGCGAAACCAGAGAAAGAATCTTCGGCAAAGGAGAACACTGGGCAAGAATAAGAAGTTTTTTCATTCCTGCCCAGTCCCGCATACAGGCGGATAAAAGACACCGACGGGTTCTCTGCTTTCTCCAGCTCCAAAAGCCCCAGTGCCTGCCTCTTTGACGGGCCAAGGAAGGGGAGCCTTTTCACGGGAAGCTCCAAGTTGG
>JAFTEK010000048.1 GCA_017453705.1 Treponema sp. | reverse complement strand
TAAAAGGTCTTGACATCAGTCTGCTCAGGCAGCAGGTAGGCAGTCTTCCAGTTTACAGCGACCCCTGAGTTATTGTACGACAAAACGGTGGAAAAGCCCTTTCCGTCATGGGCCACAGGCTCCCAATAGTCATAAAGGTTTCCTATAGGCCCCAATGTCACGCAGTCTGGCTCACTGACATCCGCCCCGTAAAGCAGGAACTCTATCGCCGCCGCATTGTTGGCAGAGCAAACCCAGCGATCGCTTTTCATCGAATGGAATTTTCTCTGCCCGTTCAGCTCGGATTCCACGAATGTGCAGAAATGCCGTGAGGAGCTTTCGCCGAGTATTGTATCAAAAACAGCCTTGCTTGTAAACGTCTGGGGATTCTTACCCAGGTTCACCGTATACATTGTCAGTTTTATCGTATCCTCAAGGCCGCCCGTGACCCTCTTCTCAGGAAAGGTGAAGTCAACAAGGAAAAAGGCCTTGCCGGGAATCGTATAGGCCATCTGGAGCCCGACCTCAGTGCGGCGGGCTTCGCTCTTCACCCCGCCGGAATAATTCAAAAGGTACTCCTTGCGCCCCACCCTCAGCATGAAGGCCGTCGAGTTAAAGAAGTCATAGGAGCTTAGAAGGGGGATTTCCTTGCCGTCATCCCGGACGGCATACAGGCCGAAGCTGCCCTGCCAGCCCTTGAGGACGGCTTTTAAATGCCCTTTCCTGTATTCCGCCGTATCGACGACTGAGTATTTCCATCCGGTATAAGGATCCGTCTCATTGGGGGAAAAGTCATTCCCGCCTTCCGTTTCCACAGCCACAGCCTGTGTCACCGTCTCCGTATCAGACGACGCCGTTATGATTTCCGTGACTCCGGGAGTTTTTTTTCTGGAAGGAAAGGCCTCATCCCCCCCGGTCTTGACAGGCTCGGAGGCTTGGGCTGGCTCGGCTGCCTGAACAGGTGCAGTCACCTGAACGAGCTCGGCTGACTTAGCCGGCTCAGTTGCCTTGGCAGGCTTGGTCGCTTCTGTTGTCTTGGCAGCTTCAGCTGTCTTGGCCGGCTCAGTTGTCTTGGCAGCTTCAGCTGTCTTGGTCGCCTCGGCTGTCTTAGCCGCCTCGGAAGCCTTGACAGGCTCTGATTTCTGAGCCGCCTCTGATTTCCGGGCAGGCTCTGTTGCCTTGGCCGCCTCGGCAGGCTCTGATTTCTGGGCAGCTGCAGCCGACTGTTCCTCAGTCTTTTGTCTCTTGGAAAAAATAGAGTCCCTGGACGTGACGACTGCCCCGTCCTGGACATCATCAGAAAAGACAGGGCAGGCCGCAAGGAAAAAAAACAGGAGAGCGAAAAGGGAAATTCCACGCCTATGAAGCTTTATAATGCCTTCCACCATATTCCTCCTTAGTCAGCCTTGTTGTCCCGAGACGCGCTGGACCTCTCATCCAGCATACGCTGCAGCTGGGAGGCCCTGAGCTTGAGCTCAAGAAGCTCCTGCTCGGTAATGCCCACCCTTTCAGCAGAAGAAGAAACAGTGCTCTCAGCCCCCTGCATGGCCGGTTCCGCCATATAAGACGCAAGCTGCTCCTTGGCGGCATCTGACTCAGCCTTGTACGAGGCCGCATCAGAGAGGGCAGCATCCCGCTCCGCTTTAGCGGCAGCCGTGTCCGCCCTGGCAGCATCCGCCGCCTTGCGCTCAGCCTCAGCCAAAGCCCTCTCCTGGGCAAGCTGCCTCTCAAGCTCCGCGATCCTCGCGTTGGCGGCATCCAGCTCTTTTCTCAGCGTGGCAAGGTCAGAACTCTCCATACCCTTCAGCTGCCTCTCGTAGCTTGCCTGCTGCTCCAAAAACCTCTCGTTGTTGGCCTTGAGCAGATCCAAAAGCTTCTGTTCCCTCTCGCGCTGTGCTATCGCATCAACCTTGTACTTTGCGTCCAAGGCCTTCTTGTCATTCGGATATACATCGATTATACGCTGGAAAAGCCCCTCTGCCATCGTAAAGTTGTAGTCTTCATAAAAACATTCAGCTATCCAGTAGAGGGCGGAAGGGTACATGGGGCTCCTGGGATTCTCGTGGCAGAAGTCGCTCAAGACCATCACCGCCTGGTCGTTGTCCCCCTTGTAGTGCAGGGCCTTGCCCTTCTGGTAGTTTACGTTGGGAACCAGCGGGCTGTCAGGATAGGAGGCCGCGAAATCCGTGCAGTCACTTATGACGGAAGCATAGTCCTCGCAGTACATCTCGCTCATTATCAGCATATAATGAACGTCGCTGTTTCCTTCCTCACCAGCCAGGGCTTCCCTTAGCAGGATGGTCGCGTTGGCAAAATCCTTGCTGTTGTAGGCATCAAGGCCTTCCGCAAGAACCTGCTCCAGCTCACCGGATTCGTAAGACACAAGCTCGACCGGGATATCCCTGTCATAAACGGCCGCCGCATGAGAAAAGGCAGGAAAGAACAGGCAGGCGCAGCCACAGGCAAGACCGGCCGCCGCCTTCAGTTTGACCACTTCAACTCTCCCTTGAAAAACGAGGAGCCGGACACAAGCACGTCCACCCCTGCGTCAAGGAGAGGCTTAAGCGTATCCGGGTTAACCCCGCCGTCTACAGAAATAAGGAACTTAAAGTCCTTTTCCCTCTGTATATCGGCAAGTTCCCGGACTTTTTCAAGCGTATAGGGGATAAGTTTCTGCCCTCCCCAGCCGGGGTTAACGGTCATAACCAGAACTATATCCACATAAGGAAGCAACAGCCCTATGCTGCTCACAGGGGTGGCGGGGCAGATTGCTATGCCAGCCTTCTTCCCGGCCTGATGGATCATCTGCACACAGCGGTCGGCGTGGCTCGTGGCCTCCTGATGGAAAGTAATAAAATCAGCGCCGCAATCTATGTAGGATTGGATGTGGGACTCAGGTTTTTCTATCATCAGGTGCACGTCAAAGGGAAGGGATGACACCCTGCGTATGGACTTGATGACCGGCTCGCCAAAAGTAATCTGCGGGACAAAATGCCCGTCCATCACATCAATGTGCACAAAGTCCCCCCCCCTCTTTCCAACAAGCCCCAATGAGGAGGCCAGGTCCGCGAAGTCCGCCGAAAGCAAAGACGGAGACAGGTAGTGCTTCTGTTTCATATATACCATTCTAGTGAAAGCAGGCTTTAATGTAAACCATAGCGGGCACAGGTTTACAAAGCCCCTCATTTACAATAAAATAAGCTTTATGCAAGAAAAAGTCTCTTTACAAGCCCAGGACACATTCACGGACGTAATCATATTGGCGGGGGGAATCGGCGAAAGGCTGTGGCCCGCGTCAAAGCCTGACAGCCCCAAGCAGTTCATGTCCCTGCCTGACGGAGTTTCCTTCATACAGTCGTCAATCATCCGCTCCCTCGCTCTAAGACCCAGCGGAAAAATCATCATCATAACCAAAAGGGATCTGCTGGAAAAGACGGCCGATAGCGTACAGGGGCTATACGGCAGGATTTCACAGGAAGAAGAGAATAAACTAAAGCAGGACCTCATCGTTGTAACAGAGCCTTTCCAGAGGCATACATCCGCCCCCCTCGTCCTTGCGTCGAGGATGCTGGAGCTTAAGGACGGCAAGAGCCATACCCTGCTGGGACTTGCCAGCGACCACGTGATTTCCCCGGCAGAAGCCTTCGTAAGCGACTGCAGGAAGGCGGCACAGGCGGTAAGGAACGGCTTTTTCGTATGCTTTGCCATCCCCCCAAACTCCCCTGACACCGGATACGGCTACATCAAGGCCGGAGAAAAGCTTTCATCCGACGGTACGGTGGCCCGGATAGAGTCCTTCAAGGAAAAGCCGGACTTGGAAACCGCAAAAAGCTACCTTGCAAGCGGCTCCTATGCCTGGAACAGCGGTATGTTCGCGTTCACAAGCGCTTTCTTCCTGTCCGAGATAAAAAAACTCGCTCCCGATATCTATAACGCCTTTGACGGCCTGGCCTTACCGGACAAGGAGGAGGAGTTTACAGGCGGAATACGGTATGTAAGCGAATGGAAGTCGATGGACGAATCCTATGGCAAGGTGCCTTCCATAGCCGTGGACAAATCGGTTGCCGAGCGCACCGACCGGGCGGCCGCTGTAAAGGCGACATTCCGCTGGGACGACGTTGGCAGCTGGGACGCACTTGGCAAGTATTTCGAGAAAAACGGGGATTCCACCGTGGAGGTCAGCTCAAAGAACAACTTCGTCTACTCGGACATTCCCGTGGCACTATGCGGGGTGGACGATCTTACCGTGGTCATAAAAAACGGCATGGCCCTGGTGATGAAGAAAGGCTCATCCGGCCTGATGCGTGATGTCGTCAAGGCAGTGAAAGAGTTGGCTAGGATTTGAAAAGTTGGCTGCGAAATCTCGTTGAAACAACAGTGAATTCATAGAACATTTCGTAGTGAATTCATAGAACATTTTGTAATGAATTCATAGAACATTTCGTAGTGAATTCATAGAACGTTTTGTAGTGAATTCATAGAACATTTCGTAGTGAATTCATGGAACATTTTGTAGTTGTATCTGGGAACGCTGATTTATGTCTCCAATATTAACCAGCGTTTCCCTAAAAACCGGGCTTGACCGGTTTTTAGGGATGCCCGTCAGCGGGAACGGTGAAGCCGCCGGATCACGGAGAGCAGGATACCGTCCCTGCTTGCGAGCAGCATCAAAATGCCCAGGGCGGCGAACATCATGGCGGAAAGGCATACCGGAATTCCATGCGAAAAGAGCCTGCCGCCCCCGGCAAAACATGCGTCCAGCCTGTCCCTCAGCAGGTAGACCGGAACAGAAGCCGCGAGGGACATAAGGGTGAGCTTGAGCATGTACAGCAAAGAGGGCCTGACGACAGTTCCCACGTCTATAACAGGGTTCCTGCCCAGGAACACAAACAGGACGGCCATGTTCACCAGGCTGGCCACCGTAAGCGCAAGGGCTATGCCCGCCCCCCCGAACCTGGACGAAAGGGCGAACGCAAGCAGCATGTTGACCGCAAAGTTGACAAGCCCCGCCACAGTGGGGCTCTTGGTATCCTGCTGGGCATAAAAGGCAGGCGCGACGACCCTGTTGACCGCGATAAAGAGCAGGCCCGCTATGTGAAAGCTGAACACATCACCCGTCATCTTTATTGACTTCTCATCAAACCTGCCACCTTTGAACACAAGGGTTATTATGTCCTCCTTCATTATGAGCGAGAAAAAGCTTATGGGGATTGCTATGAGGGAGATGATTTTCACGGCCTGCGTAAGCATGGAACAAAAACTTTTCCATTCCTTCTTCTGGGCGAATCCTGTCAAATCGGGCAGGATGAGCGTGCTCACGGTGACGGCGCAGATTCCCAGCACAAGCTCCTGCAGGCGCAGAGAATACTGTATGGACGAGTACACGCCCTCCCCCGCCCTCGTCGCAAGCGCGGATGACACTATGTCGTTGAGCTGATAGGCGGCCATGCCTATCACGGTCGGCCCCACAAGGCGAAGGACTGACCGGGTGCCGGGATTGGAGAAAGCCTTGGCCAGGCCGGTGAATGAAAGATGCTAGCCGCACCGCAGGACGAAAGGAACCTGGAACAAGGCCTGGACGCTCCCCCCGACAATGACTCCCACGGACATGGCCCTGGCAGGGTTTGCCATACGGGGCGAAAGCAGGTATGTGGCGGCTATTATTATGGAATTGAGCAGGATGGGCGTAAAGCCTGACGGGGAAAAAATCTTATGCCCGTTCAGTATTCCCTGAAAAAGTGCCGCGACCGATATGACGATAAGGTAAGGAAACATTATCCGCGTCAGCACTATGGCTTCGCCCAACGCCTCCTCGCTTTCCTCTGGGAAAAAGACCCTTAGTATCAGCGGCGTGAACACCATGCCCAGCGAGACTATCACGGAGGTCATAAAGCTCACGAGGGTGAGCGTCGCGTTTATGAACTCCTGCGTCCGCGCCTTCCCCTCCCCGTCCTCCTGGGCGACAAGGTATTTCTTGAAAGTCGGGATAAAAGCCACGGAGACGGAATTCTCAGCGAAAAGACGGCGGCAGAAGTTAGGCACCTGGAAAGCAATGCCAAAGGCATCCCCCAGGGCGGACGTCCCCAGGAACTTGGCCTTTGTCATCTCCCTGGCCAGCCCAAGGATTCTTGAAACAAGCGTAAGGACCGAAAGGGAAAGCCCCTTGGAAAGCATGGATCTTGCGGCGGACACTGGCTTGCTTTTTGGCATAGAAGAAAGAATAATGTAAAGAAGGCCTTGTTTCAAGGGGAAAATCCGCCAGGCGACCGTCGCCCGCCCTCTTCACCTACCCCCCCCTCACCATCGACCTGTTCGGAAAACTGAGGTTTCCGAACAGCTCCAATAAATTCAAATATTGACGGATTGCCTTTACTATATTACAATAATCAGCTAGATAATGTCGGCCTATACGATAGTGGTTCCTGACAACGAGGCACTCTGCCGGATTTGCGGAACCAATGACAGCAACCTTAAGCTCATCGAAGATTTCTTGGGAATTCCAATATTCGCCTGCGGCAATGAGCTGTCCGTAGAAGAAAACGACACAGATGCCGTCCGCCGCTTTCGTTTTGTCATAGACTCAATACTGGACGAAATAGCCCAGGGCAGCGGGGAGCTGTCTGACAGCGACCTGATACAATCAGTCCTTTCCGGGGCGATATCGCATACAAGCCCTGAGAGAATCAGTTCCGGCGACCATGCCTTCTTTGAGCAGAATTCCATATCAGTTCCTGGTGCGACGAGAAAGGTCTACCCCAGGACAAGGGGACAGGCCGCCCTGGTCTCCATGATGCGGAAAAGCGACATAGTGATCGCGGAAGGCCCTGCAGGCTCCGGGAAGACATTCCTCTGTATATGCGAGGCCCTGAGGCTGCTTTTGACCCACAAGATCAGCTGCGTCGTCCTGACCCGCCCGGTCGTGGAGGCAGGGGAAAGCCTTGGCTACCTGCCCGGCGACCTGAATGACAAGCTCGACCCCTACACACGCCCCCTTTACGATGCCATGAATTCCATCCTGCACAGGGAAGCGGTCGCAAGGCTTCAGGAGAACGGCATGATAGAAACCGCGCCCCTGGCCTACATGAGGGGTCGGACGCTGAATTCCAGCGCGATAATCCTGGACGAAGCCCAAAACACAAGCCCGGAGCAGATGAAGATGTTCCTTACAAGGATGGGCGACGGCTCCAAGCTCTTCATCACCGGGGATCTGACCCAGGTTGACCTGCCCAGAAGGGTCAAATCCGGCCTCGCGGATGCTATGGAGAGGCTGGAGGGCTTGGACGGTATATCAATGGCAAGATTGGACGCGGAGGATGTCGTTAGGAATCCTCTGGTCAAGAAAATAATAAAGGCTTACGAGAGTGAACGGCATGAAGAATTCTGAGAAGAAGGCAGGGATAAGCCTGGTTCCCCTGTCAACTGTAAAGTATGTACGTAACAACACG
>JAFTEK010000047.1 GCA_017453705.1 Treponema sp. | reverse complement strand
CGATTATTTTCTTTTCCAGCGCATACTCTATGTTTATGCGCTCTGCAATGAACAAATCATGAAGCTCTTGGGTGAACACTGGGTCGGCTAGCATCAGCTGGTAGGTTTCAAAGAGGACATGCTGCAGGCTTTCTTTGGAGAGAGTGGACAGCTGATTGTCAATGTACACCTGCACTTGGGAACAGGCGGCTGTAAAGCGAGACCAGCCTAGTTCCAGCTCGAACTCTTCTATCTCCCGCTTGGGGATTATCCTTTCCTGCGCTTCCGGCAGGACAAAAGCCTTTCCTATTCCTATTCCCGTAGAAGCTGATACGCCCAGAACTATGTTCATTTTTCCATTTTATACGGAAATGCAGTTCTGGTCAATCGAGCCTTTCAAAACCCGGTTACTTTTGAAATGCCTCAATCGAATATCGGGATGATGAGCTTTTGCTTTATGCTCAGTATGGACTTCTCCCGTATGTCATTGGCATCGCAGATGTCCTTGACGGACAGGCTGTACCGCCGGCTGATTCCCCAGAGGGTGTCACCTTCCTTGACAGTATAGACTATCGCATCGGCTGGAGTCCCCAGGGCGGCAAGGGCTGTGTTCAGGGATTCCTCAGTGACTTCTTCGGTCAGCGTTCCTGCGGGAAGGCGAACGGCAAACTCCTCGCGGGCGGGGGTACAGCTACGGAGCAGGGAAGGGTTGAGCTTTCGGACGAGGGCATGTTCCAGTCCGGTCACGGAGGCTATCTGCTCAAGGCTGTACATCTTCTTGGTGTGCAGGTAGTCATACTCATCCACTTGTTCCAAATCCACCATTGCGGCAGCCTCTGCTATATCAGTGACCCCGTAGTAATCGGCGTTCTCTATCAGGTCTGCAATTGCCAGAAGCTTGGGCACATACTCAATGGACTGGGCAGGAAGAAGCTTGTTTTCCGCCAGGTACCAGAAGTCCTTGTCCTTGTTCTTCTTGACAACCTTGTTCATTGCGCCAACACCGCAGTTATAGGCCGCGATTGCGATTGCCCAGTCGCCAAAATAGCTGTAGTTGTCAGCAAGCTTGGCAACAGCGGCATCTGTGCTTTTCCAAGGATCCCGCCTGTCATCGTACCAGGTGTTCTTGGTCAGGCGGCTTCCCATTGAGTTGGTCATAAACTGCCAGATTCCAGTTGCCCCCGCGTATGAGACCGCATAGGGATTGTAGTATGATTCAACGATAGGCAGGTACTGGAGTATGAGAGGGAGATTATATTCCTTTAGCTTTTGGACAATGTAAGGGCGGTAGGGAACAGAACGCTCCAAGGACTCTATAAGCCACTTCTTGTTCTGGCCGTTAACATAGCGGTCGCGGTATTTGACAGCGGAAGGATGGTCTGCCCCCCAGATTTCAAGAATCTTGCGGTCCGGCAGTTCACCAGCGGAATACTCGATAACTTCCCCTTTCCAGTCCAAATCCACGGCGGGGGAAATTTCCAGCTCCGGAGCCTCACTTACAAGAAGCCCCTCCTCGTCAGCTGACGGAAGAGATATGGCAATCTCGTAGACTTCCTCTTCCGTCTCTGTTTCCTCGTTCTGAACAGGAGCCGTAGAGAGCTTGAACTTAGACTTTACCTTTGCGGAAAGCAACGAAGGAAGTGTCAAGACGACAAGAAGGAGCACCCATTTTTCAAACTTCATAAATATAATCCCCTATTTCTGTTTCGGACAATCAGCGAGGCAGCCTTAGAGTTTGTTCTACCCATTTGTGAAGCGCATGTCTTGAGGAAGGAAAGCCCAAGTCCAGAGCATCCACTTGCTCGTGGCTTGTGATGGCAAGCCACTCAAACGCAGTGACTTCCTGTTCCTGGGCTTGCAACTGAACGTTAGAGTCAAGCTCGGCCGTGAAGAATATATCACAGGTCTTGTAGTGGATTCCTTTGTAAAGATAGTCATTGGGGTAAGAGCAGAGATAGCGGATATTTTGCGGTGAAACACCGGTTTCTTCCATACACTCGCGGCAGACGGACTCTTCCGCACTCTCGTCTATCGTTGTAAAACCGCCTGGCAGGGCCAACTTGCCCTTCTGGGGGTCTTTTGCCCTGCGTTCAAACAAAATTTTGCCTTCGGGAGTGACAATAACTACACCTACTGCACTTGCAACGTTACAGTAAAGGTCAAATCCGCAGTCAGGGCAGACCCATTTGTAGCCACCCCGGTGTGTCTCTATTCTTTTGCTGCCACACTGGGGGCAATAGCTAAACTTGTTTTTTTCCATATACTTGACAGTATATGGCATCTATAAAAACTGGGCAAGCCCAGTTTTTAGAAATTGCCTATATGGAAAATAGATGTAAATACTGGAGACAGTGGCAAAAACCAGTTAGTTTTGAAACTGCCCCACTAGTATTTAGCTAAGTAGCGGTCTGATGAACTTCCGTTTCCATCGGAATAGAAGGCCATAATCTCCGTGGAGAAGCTGCTGTCCAGCTTTTTCTGGTAATCCAGAATCTTTGATATGTAGTCCAATGTAGCCCTGGATGTTCCGATTTTATCCACCTTGTTGCGACCGGCATTGTACATGGCAAGCCCTGCAATGAGGGAGTCGCTGCCGGCGGCTTCCAGGCAGTAGTTCAAGTGGGACATTCCGTAGTAGGCAGACGTCGCTGCATCGTAGAATTCTTCCTCTGAGAGGTTGGGAAAACTGTAGCTGTTGAGCTGGAACAAACCGCGGTCAATGCTGCCATTCACATTCGTGTGGTTAGCGTTGGTCTTGAACCTGCTTTCCGTATAGGCCAGCGCAAAAGCAAGGGATGGGGAGACATTGAACTCAGATGCTGCGTCCAGTATTGCAAGGGCGACCTCACGGCTTCCTGTCACATGTGTATAAAACCACTCGACATATCCCCGGGTGTCCTGATTACGATAAAGAGAAAGCACCGTGTCATTGACAGGCTCATAGCTTGCGAAATCCAAACCTGCTCCGACATTGGTTTCAGCGGCATCAGCCATGAAGTCCAAGTTTTCCTCTTTTATAGAAGAAAGAACCGTATCCTCCTGCATCTCCAGCGTATCTTCGGATACTGCGGCAACTTCAGTGCTGTCCTGGGATACAAGGCGGGAGCCAACAACAGGAACGCTCTCACTGCCTTCTGGAAGATAAACGCAGACGGACATGGCGGCCAAGGCAAAAAGAAGTGTCACCGCCATCGTGCCACAAGTCATTTTGATTAGGTTACTTTTTTCATTGTTCATAATAATCCTCTCCTTTAGGCCAAGGCTTTTTAGGGAACAAACCCTCCCAGTTCCCTGTACACACACAATGGACCTGTTCGGAACCGCCAGCGCAGCCTCAAGGCAACCCGGTTGGTTTCCTCACTGGTCTTGCATTTTTTCAGGCTAAAGCCTTGCAAAAATGCAGTTTTTTAAGGTCGCTGTTCTGGAAACTGAAGTTTCCTAACAGCTCTAATCCTCTGACCGACAAATTTTCTTTTCGTGTCAGATTCTTGCACAAAGATAGGAATTATTCAAGCAGATGTTTGAAAAATATGCGTTTTCTTACCGTTTTTTATGAAAAAAGCCCCTTGCAAGGGGACTTTTTTGAAGTTTTTGGAGATATTTGAGTTATAGAGCCGTCCTGAAAACAGGACAAAGCGCAAAGGCTCTAGTCCTCAAGCCTGACAATATCCGGCTTTTCAAGCAGTCCGGAGTTGGCACTGAAAAAGACATACTGGGCATGTTTGGCGGACAGCTCGCTGATAAAAAGCTCCGCGTCAATGCCGCTAGGAATGGCAAAGCCCGCCACGGAAGCACAGTCTTTTATTCTACGGGCACAGTGCTTGAAAGATGCGGTAAAGTCCTGCCCATCCCCTAAAGGACGATCCGGGACAGGAATTATTGCCACATATCCGCCCTTTTCTTCCAAAGCCTTTAGGAAATCACGGAATGAAGCCAGAAAATCTTCGTTGTAACTGTACTCATCACATCCCACCTGGCTCCAAGGCAGCTCCAAAAGGAGCAATTTTGACAAGTCGGGCGGAATACTTTCATCCGTATTAAATGACTTGACGCAAACCGGTGCGGACAGGCGGGCGGAGGCAAGCGGAAGTTCTTTTTTTCCTTCTATATAATAGAGCTTATTGCTCTCAACACAAAAGACTTTCTCCAATTTCATGGCTGCTATTATAGCGAGGCAGTTTCAAAAGTCAAGACCGACTTTTGAAACTGGTCAAAATTCACCTCAAGAATCGCAAGTGGTGCGT
>JAFTEK010000046.1 GCA_017453705.1 Treponema sp. | reverse complement strand
TTCCTGCCAGGTTTGCAAAGGAGGTAGTCTCGTCCGCATACAATATCCACTTTCGCAGGTCTTCGCTCTTATATGGAACATATAGGCCTCCGTCCTGCGGCAGACTGTCCAGAATCGCGCTCTTGAAGCTGACTATGTTGCTGCTGTCTCTTGTGCTTACAAACTGCATTTAATCATCTCCGTTAGGCAGTGCTTACTGCCAAAGAATATATCATAAACAACGATGTTGTTCTAGTCCATTGGGCTTGTTTCAAAATTCACGGCGACACGTTGCCTGGGACTTTTGAGACGGCTTCCATTTGTTGGAATTTAATTCCATCCTTGTCCAGATAGGCAAGCTCCGTGTAGCCCGCCTGTCGTGCTGCATCCTTGGCCTGCTCAAACGCGAATTCCAGGTTGATGCTTTTGTGCGCGTCTGAGTTTATGGTGACGGGGACGTTCCTCTTTTTGAGCAGGGACAGGAAGTAAGTCGAAGGGTAGGGGCTGTCCAGGAAGCCTCTTGCCATGCCTCCTGTGTTTATCTCCACGATAACCCCGGCCTGGGCTATTGCGTCAGCGGTCTTTTCAAGCTCTGCCTTGTACCAGTCCTCGTCCTCGTCGAAAAGCGGTTCCGCTCCCTTGGAATTCTGCTTGCGTATCAAATCCGCGTGTCCCAGAATGGTAAAGCGGCTTTCCCGCAGCATACGACGTTCGCTGTCATAGTAAGCCGCGATTGCCCGCCTTACATCGCCGCCAAAGTATCTTGCAATCCTGTTCCGGGTCTCTTCCAGCGGGCCGTCCGCCTCAAAGTAGCCCCCGTCGCCAAGCACATAGTGCACGGAGCCTATGATGAAGTCTGGTTTGAACTTTGCGTATTCTTCCATGTCGGGCTTGCACAAGCCGGGGATGTAGTCCGCCTCGAAGCCCGTCAGTATCTCCAGTCTGCCCCGGTATGCTTCCTTGAGGCGGCTTATCTCACTTGTGTAGGCCTCATAACCGTCTGGGGCTATGTGGATGTGCCATGAGTCACTGAAAGGGTACATGGCGTGGGAGCTGAAACCCAGTATGCCGAAGCCCAGGTTCTTTGCGGCCTCCGCCATTGCCTCCGCGCTTTCTTTTCCGTCACAGAAAGTCGTGTGTGTATGATAGTTCGTCTTAATCATAGTGAGCTTTTCCAGTTTTTGATTAGCTTCTTGAGCTTGAGGAAGTCCAATGCGAATGTAGTCCTCCTGTCGTCAAACGCCTTGAAATCCTTTGCCATTGCAGCCCTCTCCATCTCCTTTGCCTCGTCACGCAGCTTGTGAGCGCTGACAGCCGCGCTGCTACCCTTGAGGGTGTGAGCGTCAAACCTCAGCTGGCTGAAATTCTTCTCTGGTTCTTCCAGCTCCTTCTTTATTTTTTCCAGGAGCTTCTGGGACTGTTCCTCATACTCGTTGATGACCGAAAGCGCCAGCTCCGGGTCTCCTCCCGCCGTGTTCATAAAGTCGGCTATGTCCCACATCTCGGAAGCCGTGTTGTTCATCTCGGCAAGGTTCACGATGCTCTTGGCCTCAGGGATAAGCAGGACGGTGTTCCATTTCTCCAGCATCTTCTTGACGGCATCGCGCTTGTAGGGTTTTATCAGGATGTCGTTTATGCCCATCTTGGTATATTCGCGGATGTCGTCAGGGTCGTCATTTGCAGTACAGGCAATTATTATCCCCTTGTAGCCGCCGCTGCGTATTTCCTTTGTGGCATCTATTCCGTTCTTGACGGGCATGAATATGTCCATGAAAATCACGTCTATCTGAGGATTGGAGGCTATTTTTTCCACTGCCTGCTGGCCGTTCTCCGCAAGCGAGACCGTTGCCCCGTACTTTTCAAGGAACGTGTTGAGCAGTTTGCGGTTGACCGGGTGATCCTCGGCTATCAAGATAGACAGCCCTTTGGCGATTCCCGCCTCGTTTGCCCTGGCTGCTTTTTTCCTTACGCTGCGCTCTATCTCGTCCGCCGTGTACTCCGTTTTGCTGAATATGGCCAGCAAACGCTCCCTTTTTATAGGCTTGTAGATATAGCCGTCAAAGAGATCCAGCATCTTCATCCGGGCATCCTTGCCCATCTGTCCTTCCGCGACAGTCAGGTACAGGCGGGGAGGGGTAATCGCGGCAGACTTCCTTATCGTGCTGGCTACGCTCCAGCCGTCTATGCGGGGCATCAGCATATTTATAAAAGCCATGTCAAAGGGCTTTTTTTCTTCGGAGCTGTTGGTCAGCTTGTTCAGCACC
>JAFTEK010000045.1 GCA_017453705.1 Treponema sp. | reverse complement strand
GGCATAAAAGCCCCGGGGGATGTAGCAGCCCTGGCTCGTATTTTCCATGCCCGACGTCTGTTCCTTAAGTACGCCGACCACCGTAAAGCTGAACGGCGCATTGCCGGTAACGAGCATGACCTGCTTGCCCACCGCATCCCCGTTGGGAAAGAGGGTCGAAGCGATGCTGCTGCCCAGAATGATCCGCTGGGCTCCCATCACGTCATCGGTTACGTCAAAATATTTCCCTCGTTCCAGCTGAATGCCGCAGGAACGCATGTAATCGGTTTCGACCGCCGCACAGGAAGCGCTGGCACTGCTTTCGCCGTAGGAAATCGTCGCAGAAAGGGAGTTCTTGTACCAGATTTTCTTAATGCCCGCCACGCTGTCAAAGAGCTTTTCCCGGAAAGGTTCGTCGAAGCTTATCGTGACTGCTGCCCGGCTCCTGCGGAAGAAGCCACTGGACAGGCTCACCATGTCCAGGCCCGCCGAACCGAAGGTATCCTTGATTTTCTGCGTGGACGACTGGCCCATGCTCATGATGACGATGACCGAGGCAACGCCGATGATGATGCCGAGCAGGGAGAGGAAGGTGCGCATCCTGTTGCGCCTGAAATTCTGCAGGGCATCAAGGAAGTCCTCAAGCATGAGTATATTCTAGCAGAATCGCACAGCGCCTGCAACAAACAGGGGTCATCTTTCAACACAGAGAAAAGTGTGATATACTGAGAGTATACATGGAGGAGAATGCATGGCTATAACGGCAGTAGAGTTGCAGCAGAATCTCACGAAATATCTTGCCCTGGCAGAAAAAGAGCAGGTTTTCATAACCGAAAACGGACGGACAATTGCCGTGCTTTCCAGCCCAAATCAAGACAGGATTGAAACAGCGCGCTCTCTTTTTGGAATTCTACCGGATGACGTGACGCTGGAAGAATCTCAAAGTGAAAGGCTGGACAGGATATGAAAATTCTTGTGGATACATGCGTGATTATTGACGCATTACAGGACAGACGGCCTTTCTCCCATTTTGCCCAGCAGATATTCATTGAAGTCGCAAAGCGGACTGTCACAGCCTGTATATCCGCAAAATCCGTAACGGATATTTATTATCTTACCCATCGTCAGACCCACAGCGACAGCCAGACAAGGGAAATCTTACGGAAATTATTCAGTCTGTTTGAAGTCGTTGATACGCTCGGTATAGACTGCCAGAATGCAGTTTCCTCACAAATGGGTGATTATGAGGATGCCGTTATGTCAGAGACCGCATTCAGGAATTCCGTTGATTATATCGTTACTCGGAATGAAAAAGACTATTCAAAGGCAAAGGTTCCGGTTCTTTCCCCCGCAGATTTTATTTCTGAATTAGCAAATCTCTGATTAAGGATTTCCACCGCAAACAGCTCAGCGAGGCAGTTTCAAAAGTCCTCGCGACTTTGTCGCAGCGGACTCTTTGAAACTGGTCAAAATTCACCTCAAGAATCGCAAGTGGTGCGTAGCACCGCTGAGATTCTTGCAAGCCAGTAAAAAAGCACGGCGAACCACAATGCAAGCAAGTGCGTAGCATTATGGAGCCGTGGACTTTTGCAACTGGCTCCAGCATATCTTTCCCTGCGCAGCCGCAGGCATCCCCCTCCGCAGGAAAAGCTCCTCGGAGGGAATCAGGGATGCTCACCTAGCGCTCTATCTTCCAGAAATCAAAGAGATCGGGGCAGGTTTCTATCTTGAAGACGGTCTCGGTCCGCTCTTTGACCGGCATGCCGTCCATGCCGGTTTTGCTTCCCTCGTCGGCCTTTGCATAGGGCTCCACGCAGTCAAGCCCGCGCCGACCGTTCAGCCGGACCAGGCGTTTCGCCTCTCCTTCCACATGGACGTAGCAGGGCTGCGGCCCCTCGTTCTGGTAGTCGTAGGCATAGGTGACAAACGTATCGTTGTCGTAGAGGAAGAGGCCCACGTTCTTACCGCACTCAAGGCGGATCCCGAGCGTGCCGCAGAACTCCCGGCGCAGCTCGTTCAGAATCTCGCGGGGAAGATTCTGGATGTCGCCGAAGTCGTCCGGGACGACGAAGGTAATCAGCTGTCCCTTGCCGTAGCAGTCGCGGATCAGTATGGGGAGGTTCTTCCCCGCCGTCTGTCCCTTCACGAGCATCCAGCTGACGTTGTTGCGGTGCTCCAGCAGGGGGAATGTCACCGGCTTGACGGCTGGGACCTTGTACTCCTCCCAGGTGTCTGGCGAATGGTACTGGTAGTGGGTAGGCACGAGATGCCTGTCCCGCCAGCGCAGCGAGGTCATCTGTTCAATGGTCAGGGCAGACAGCGCAGATGTGCCGTCCGTGCCGTTGCCGCCGTCGGTACGAGGGCTACAACTGCCGTCGGCACGGGAGATGCCGCCGCCGTCGCCCAGCATCAGCTTCACAAAGCCGCTCGTCACGATGGCGTGCCCGCCCTCACGGACGTATTTCTCCAGCTTGCTCATGACGTCCCTGTCCGCACAGGATGCGGCGGTCAAGAATACCGCCTCTGCATTTTCCGGGAAATACGGCGTCGGCTCAAAGGGAATGCCCTGCAGGCCCAGGTAGTCGGCAAGATGGTCCTCCCCCTGCGCATTGACCGGATGGTATTCGGCAAGGCCGG